>JAUVQV010000147.1 GCA_030597995.1 Candidatus Rokuibacteriota bacterium | reverse complement strand
GCCGGAACTCCTTCTGGTGTTCGGGGCCGACCCCCTGGGGACCGCCCTGACGGCCTCGGTCTTCGAAGCGCGGGTTCGGGAGGCCCGGTCGGTGGTGGTCTTCGACACGTTTCTCACGAGGACGGCCGAGGCCGCGGAACTGGTCTTTCCCCTCCCGAATTTTTCCGAGAAGGAAGGCACATATGTCGCCGGTAACGGTCTGGCCCAGAAGCTGTATCCGGCACTCCCCGCCCTGCCGCACGTCCCGCCCCTCTGGGGGACCCTGGATGAGATCGCCCGGGCGGCGGGGGATTTCGCATTTTCCCCGGGCGGTGGACATCCCGGCCCCGAGCCGCCGACTTCTCGGCGGGAGGGAGGATCGCCGGTCGCGGCCCTCAGCCTCCCTCCTCTCCCGGAGCCGGAGCGCTGGCTGATCGTAAGGGGCACCCCACTCACCGATCACCGCCTCAGATTGTTGCCGGAGACCAAGCTCCTCTTTCCGGAACCGGCAGTGGAGATTCACCCCTCCGAGATCGCCGTTTTGGATCTTGAAGAAGGCCAAAAGGCGCGTCTGGTCTCCGGCGCGGCGGAAATCTCCCTCCCGGTCAAGGCCGACCCCAGAACGCCCCCCGGTCAGATCCACCTTCCCTTCGATCCGGCCAATCACTCTCTGGCGGAGTTTGTGAGGGCCGCCGTCCCCCGGAAGGGCTGGCCGGCGAGTTACCACCTGACGGCCATTCAAGGGTTGTCACGCGCAAAGGGGAGTTAACTTGTGAACCCGGCAGAAATTCTCCTCCTGGCAGTAAAAATCGTCGCGGTCACCCTGATCGTGACTGGAGTGGTGGCCTACATGACCTTCGGCGAGCGGAGGGTGCTGGGGAGGATACAGCTCCGCATCGGACCCAACCGGGCCGGGCCTTTCGGACTTCTCCAGCCGCTGGCCGACGCCGTGAAGCTGATGAGCAAGGAGTATCTGATTCCGGCGGGTGCGGACCGCTGGTTGTTCGTGATCTCACCTTTGCTCACCATGACGCCGGCCCTGGTGGTGTACTCTCTCATTCCCTTCGGCCGCAATATCTACATCGCCGACGTCAACGTGGGCATTGTCCTGCTGCTGGCGATTTCTTCACTGGGGGTCTATGGGGTGATCCTCGGCGGCTGGGCCTCAAACAGCAAGTACTCTCTCCTCGGCGCCCTGCGCTCCGCAGCGCAGATGATCTCCTACGAACTCGCGATGGGCCTTTCCCTGGTTGCGGTGGTGATGATGGCCGGCACCCTGAGTCTGGTCGAAATCGTCGAGGCTCAGTCGACGTGGCCCTTTCTGGTCAAGCAGCCGTTGGGTTTTCTGGTGTTTCTCATTGCCGGCATCGCCGAGACCAACCGTCTCCCCTTCGACTTCCCGGAGGCCGAGGCGGAGCTGGTCGGGGGGTATCACACCGAATACAGCGGGATGGGTTTCGGCTTCTATTTTCTCGGGGAATACGCGGCCATGGGGACCATATCGGCCCTGGCCACGACCCTCTATCTCGGAGGATGGCACGGACCCTGGTTGCCCTCCCTGGCCTGGTTTCTCATGAAGTGCTCCCTGTTCATCTTCGTCTACTACTGGCTGCGGGGAACCCTCCCGCGACTGCGCTATGATCAGCTCATGGCCCTCGGCTGGAAGGTCCTTTTACCGGCGGCCCTCCTGAATATTCTGTGGGTAGCCGGGTATATCGCCCTGTGGGGTTAGAGATGATAAGGGAATTGATCCAGGGACTGGGATTGACCTTTCGTCATCTGTTCCGAAGGCCGGTCACCATCCAGTACCCCGAAGAGCGGCGGGAGCCGTCGGCGCGCTACCGCGGCCTGCACGCCCTGCGGCGGGACCCCGATACGGGGGAAGAGCGCTGCGTCTGCTGCAATCTCTGCGCCAGGATCTGTCCGAACCAGTGCATCCGGCTCATAACTTCGGGGGAGGTGAGGAAGGTGATCGATGTCTACGACATCGATCTCGGCCGCTGCCTCTTCTGCGGGCTCTGCGCCGAAGTCTGCCCGGA
Organism: Candidatus Rokuibacteriota bacterium; assembly: GCA_030597995.1. The sequence goes on along the minus strand of JAUVQV010000147.1, from coordinate 2,133 downwards.
GGAGGCGATTGTTCTCACCCGCCGTTATGAGGCGGCCTTTTACCGCCGTGAGGAGACCGTGCTCCACAAGAACGATTTGCTCCTCTACGGAGAGGGGTTATAGATGGCGACCGCAGTCTTTCTGGTATTTGCCTCGATCGCTCTTCTCAGCGCAATCCTGGTCGTCGCCTCTCGCCGGGTAGTGTACTGCGCCCTCTCCCTGGTGGTCTCGTTTCTGGCGGTGGCCGGACTGTTTATTCTTCAGGGAGCGGAGTTTTTGGGGGCGGTGCAGATTCTGCTCTACGCCGGCTCGGTCGTAGTCATGTTTGTCTTCGTGGTGATGATGGTCAATCTCAAAGAGCCGCTTCGGCCTCGGTGGTCGGCTGTCCGAAGTGTCGGGGGGTGGCTCCTGGGGGGGATTGTCCTCCTGCAACTCCTATGGGTCATCGTTCGCTCCGGAAGCTGGTTGTCCTACCCCAGCCGCGCACAGGTTTCTCCGGAAGGGCACATTCAGGCCCTGGGAAAAGTCCTTTTCCGGGAATTCCTGCTCCCCTTCGAGATCCTGTCCCTCATACTTCTGGCGGCCATATTCGGTCTTCTGGTGATCGGAAGGAGAAAATGACATGGTACCGGTCAGCTATTACCTCGTACTGAGCGCGCTCCTTTTCTCGGTCGGTCTGGTGGGAGTTCTGGTGCGTCGGAACGTCCTGGTGATCCTGATGTCGGTGGAGCTGATGATTAACGCCGTCAATCTGAACTTTGTGGCCTTCTCCAACCTTCACGGGCACTTCTCCGGCATGATCATGGCGCTCTTTGTCATCGGGGTGGAGGCCGCCGAGCTCGGGGTTGCCCTGACGGTCATCCTGGCTTATTACCGGCACCGGGAGAGCCTCGATGCGGATGAGATCCGGCTTTTGAAAGGGTGACCGGCGGAAATGACGTTGGATCATATACTCTGGTTGATTCCGGCATTTCCCCTGGCGGCCACGCTGGTGAACGGCTTCTTCGGGAAAAGGTATCTCGGGAACGCCGCTCACTGGGTGGCCATGCTCGGGGTGGGGGTGTCGGCGCTGTTGTCTTTCCGGCTGCTGTTCCAGGTCGTCGGCCATCCGGCCTGGTCCTCGACCATATACACCTGGATCTCAGTCGGCGGTTTCGAGGTCCCGCTGAAACTGGGTGCCGACGCCCTGGCGGCGGTCATGCTGGTGACCGTGACCTCGGTCAGTTTCCTGGTGCACTGGTACTCGGTCGGATACATGCGCGGGGACGGCGGCTATTCCCGCTTTTTTACCTACCTGCCACTTTTTACCTTTTCGATGCTGATGCTGGTTCTGGCGGCGAACTTCCTGCTCCTCTATGTCTTCTGGGAGGCGGTGGGGCTCTGCTCCTACCTTCTGATCGGCTTCTGGTTCCACAAGAAGTCCGCGACCGAGGCCGGGAAAAAGGCCTTTTTGGTAAACCGGGTCGGGGATTTCGGTTTCGCCATCGGAATCCTGCTGCTGATCGTTACCGTGGGTAACGTTGACTATACCGAGGTCTTTGCGGCCGCTCCCGGAATCCCCACCGGCACCCTGACCCTGATTTGTCTCTTGCTCTTCCTGGGGGCGGCGGGGAAGTCCGCCCAACTGCCGCTCCATGTCTGGCTGCCGGACGCCATGGAGGGACCGACGCCGGTTTCGGCCCTGATACACGCCGCAACCATGGTGACCGCCGGGGTCTACCTGGTGGCCCGTTGCTACCCTCTCTTTCAGCTTTCCCCGACTGCCATGGGGACAGTGGCCGTCATCGGAACCCTCACGGCCCTGATGGCGGCCGCCATCGCCGTCACGCAGACCGACCTGAAGAGGATTCTGGCCTACAGCACTATCAGCCAGCTCGGATATATGTTTCTCGGCCTCGGAGTAGGGGCCTACGCCGGCGCCGTATTCCACCTGTTCACCCACGCCTTCTTCAAGGCGCTCCTCTTTCTGGGGGCCGGGAGCGTGATGCACGTCATCGGCGGGGAGGTGGACGTGACACGCGCCGGGCGGCTTTTCGGCAAGGCCAGGTGGACGGGAATAACGTTTGTAATCGGCGCCCTGGCCCTGGCCGGGATCCCCCCCCTGGCGGGATTCTGGAGCAAGGAGTCCATTCTCGCAGGGGTGTTCAATACCG
>JAUVQV010000036.1 GCA_030597995.1 Candidatus Rokuibacteriota bacterium | reverse complement strand
TGGTCTGCTGGGTCTGGCCAACAAGCCCGGCGGTTTCACCGAAAACGACGCCCGGATAGCCATTTCTTTCGGCGAGCTGGCCGCCATCGCCCTGCTCCACAGCCGTACCCTGGAGTCACTGAAGAAAAGTGAGGAGCGCTTCCGATCCGTAGCCGAAACCGCCAGCGACGCCATCATCACGGTCGACCACGGCGGGAGTGTTACCCATTGGAACCGCATGGCGGAACGTATGTTCGGATATTCGGCGGCGGCAGCAACCGGCAGGGCAGTCGGCATGATCATCCCCGAGCGCCACCGCCGGGCCCACCAGGAGGGGATGAGGCGCTTGCTGGCCACGGGCGAAACGAAGCTGATCGGAAAAACGGTCGAGATCACCGGCCTGCACAAAGAGGGTCGCGAGTTCCCCGTCGAGCTCTCCCTCGCCGAGTGGAAGACGGAGGATGGATCCTTCTTCACCGCCATCATACGTGACATTACCGAGAGGAAACGGGTGGAGGCTGAGAGGGAAAACCTTGTTCACCAGCTGCAGGAGGCCATGACCCGGGTCAAGACCCTGAGCGGACTTCTGCCCATCTGTGCCTCCTGTAAAAAGATCCGGGACGACCACGGCACCTGGAATGTGCTGGAAGGATACATTCAAGAGCGTTCCGGAGCCGAGTTCACCCACGGCCTCTGTCCGGAGTGCGCTCAAGACCTGTATCCACACCACTATCCCGGAGATCCGGAGGGCGGAAACGAGTAAACAGCCCCCGCACCTCTCACTAGCCCACAAAATTCATGGTGCGACTTTAAGGCATTGTAACCCATCAAGGAACAGAAAGAATGTGAAGCATGATCTCGCACAGCGAGGACTACCGGCTCCTGAGAGAGAGAGTGGATGCGGCCGCGTGCCGAATGTTCGATGTGGTTTCTTGTGCCTTCCCGATCTGTTCCGCCAGTGACGAGTTCCCCTATTTTCCCCAGGTGGTGCGGCCGGAGCCCCAATGGTCCGTCTGGGACGACTTCTCGCCCGAGGCCGTGGAAGAGGTGGCGGGAACGCTCTCGGCCGCCGAGGAGGAGTTCAGCCGACCCTCCAAAGGCCAATCCGATCCGGAGACGCTGACTGACATTTCCCTTCTGACGGGTGCGGCCCGCACCCTGCGCGAGCAGCTGACGGAGGTCCGCTTCCATCTCAGGCAGCCCACCTTCTACGTCACCGTGGCCAACATCGGCCTCTCGGAGGCGCTGTCCTCATCCGATCCTGACGCCTGGTGCGAACGGGTCCGGGGTCTCCCCGCCTTCCTGGAGGCGGCGGGCCGCACCCTGCGACGGGGCCGGGTGCCGGCCCTCTTCCGCGATCTGGGGGTGGAGATGGTGCGAAAATCCCTGCCCTGGGCGTCTACATTGAAGGACTCCGGGGCGGGGATCCCCCAGCCCGCAGAGGCCATCGATCGCTTCGGGGAGCTTCTCCGAGACATCCCGACCGGAAACGATTTCATCCTCCCCCGCGAGGTGATGGAGCGGGTGGTCCGGGATCACCTCGGCTGCGACGGGGGGGTGGACGAGATCTACCGGGAACTCGAGCTGGAAACCGCAGAGGCGGAACGATCCCTGGAGAGGGAGGCCCGCCGTCTGGATCCTGGCCTCCCCTGGGCCGAGCTGTGGGAAAATATCCCCCGCCGGGGGCTGCCTCCCGGCGGGGTGACCGCTCTGTACCGAAACGAGGTGGCGGCTTTGGAACGGCACTGCACGGATCTTGGCCTGATTTCGCCCGAGCTGGCGCGGGCCTGCCCGGTGGAGGTGGTTCCGGTCCCGGCCGGCCTGTGGGCGATTCGCGGCACTGATGCCTACAGCGCGCGCCCTGGCCACCCGCCTTCAGGGGGCACCTTCTATCTTTTGGCCGGTGGAAGGGTGGAAGTATCGGGCGGTGGGTTGCACCCCGGCTACCGGATGACGGCGGCCCATGAAACGTATCCCGGTCACCATCTGCTGGACGTTTCCCGCTGGAATCTGCGCCGGGCCATCCGCCGCCCACTGGAGCGGCCGCTCTTCTACGAGGGCTGGGCCTGCTTTGCCGAGGAGCTGTTGTCTCGAACCGGCTATTTCTCCGGCGATTGGGACCGTTTGATCCTGGCACGCCGGCGGCTGCGGCACGCCGTACGGGGGAAGGCGGACCTGGGGCTTCAGAGCGGGTGGATGGACATCTCCGCCGCCTCCCGGGACCTCGCGAGGGTGGGATTTTCCCGGTTGGAGGCCCATGCCGCGGCCCGCCGGTACACCCTGCAGCCGGGGTATCAGGTCTGCTATACGATCGGGCGGCGACGTCTGCAGTCTCTGTGCGACCGTTTCGGCGCCGGCGACGAAGTAGGATTTGCGCGGCGGATACTCGCCGAGGGCGAAATCGCCTTCAAAGATCTGGAACGGGCGCTAGCACTCAGATGTGCTCGATCTCATCTTTCTCCTCCTTCTCCCTGATCTTCTCGATGTACTCCTTCGCGGCGTCTTTGCCGCCCAAGCCGAAGGCAATCGACAGGGCGAGCACCAGCCCACCGAACACAATCGTAAAAGCTACCAACACCGTGTCCTCGCCGATACCGAGAAGTTCGAGAGCCATGGTCAGTGAAATGAAAAACACGGTGACCTTGACCAGCCTGCCGACCAGTCCGGAGATCCGTAGCCCCGCGTTCACGGAGGCAATCAGGGCGGCGCGGCCCAGGAAATTCCCCACCGTGTAGCCGATCACCATCACCACCGCAGCCATAACCACATTGGGCAGATAGAGAAAAAACCTCTCGAAGAGCTCCTCTACGGCCGGGACGCTGAGGGCATTCAGTCCCATGATGACGAAAGTGATGACCACCAGCCAGTACGCGATCCTCCCCAGGAGCCTGGGGAGAGGATCCTTGATGCCCCCCCGCTCGAGCATCAGCTTCATGCCGGCACGCTCCGAGAGCTTGTCCATCTTCAGAAACTGGGCCGCCTTCACCACGGCGACCTTCGCCAGCCAGGCGATCAGGAGGCCGGCACCGATGAGCACGAGGCTCGTCAGGAGGTTGGGCAGAAAAGTCAGCAGCCGCTCCACGAAAGCCTTAAAGGGCCCTACGACAATCTTCTCGAGATATCTTTCCATAGCATCACCTCTTTCATCTCCATCTCTCAATGAGATACGGCTTCATCTCTTCCATGGAGCAGCACAATGCCTCCAGCTTTTCCTCCACCTCCCGTGCCGAGCAGCGCTCGGTTTCCCCCACAAAGGAAGCCACCTTGCCCAGGTAGAGAGGGGTCAGGGAGCTCAAAATGTGCTCCCTGCTCAGGACCTTCCGGTGCCAGGCCAGGGAAAAATCGTACAGCACCCTGCCCCAGAGCGCGTCGTCAATGCGGAAGGGCTCCCGCCCCGCCGCCTCAATGAGCCCCGAGAGCGTTTCCGCCTCCAGAATTTCTTTCCAGAGATCCCCGAGTTCCTTCAGACCGAGCCGGAACATGCTGATCATCCTCTCCAGGTTGACGTTGACCGGCTCCACGCCCACGTCATAACGAAAACCGAAAATGGGGACCGGGTTCATGCCCCGGCTGTTTTTCCACACCGGCTCGTGCTCTTCCATGAGCATGAAAAGGGAGCTCACGACCTGGGCGAGCATTTGCGGGAGGTCCGCGGAAGGGTCCTTGGCGGCGTGTATTTTTGCCCCGAGAAAGGACTGGCAGATTCTGAAACCGTTGGCCACCGCCGTAGTGGTCATCCAGATGTCGATACCGAAGCGGGCGACGTCCGTTTCCCAGACATCCTTGGTCAGGTAGAATTTCGCCAGCTCCCCCGAGAACCCGAAGTCGCCGCCGATCGGCTGCCGGATGCGCTGGCCATAGAGAGCCGCGGTCAGCGGATAGACGATGCTGTTCGTGATCGTGCCGTCGTACTTGTGCCGGAGGTAAAAAGGCGCCACGAAGTCATACGACCGCTCCAGCACCGGCCGGATGAGCAGATCGATCCATTCCGGAGTGATGCTTCTCAAATCCGAGTCGATCACCGCGCAGGCCTTGACCTTCAACTCCTTGGCGACTTCGAAGACCGTCCTGAAGGCGCTCCCCTTCCCGGAGATGCCGTGATAGGGGGTCACTATCTTGGAGAGCAGGTCCCGTCTTTGATTGATGAGCAGGGGCTGAAAGTCCTCTATGACAGCCTGCTCCACGACTTCCCGTGTCCCGTCGGTGGAGCCGCCGTCGGAGTTGATCAGCACCGCCCTTTTTTCGGGGAAGTACTTGGCCACGCCCACCTGCACGGCCTGGACTACGTGCCGGATCGTGTTCGCGCTGTTGAAGCTCGGGACACCGATCAGGAGATCCGCTTCCCCGATACCCTGCAGCTTCTCCCGCAGTTCCTCTCTAATCACGACACATTCCACGGAAGACCTCCCCGCGCGGCGGTTGCTGCCACAACTATATATGAATCGGGATGTTTTTCAATAAGTCCCCACGGGTCACAATCGGCCTCCGGGTGCGTATGCCCCTTCCCCTGCGAACACGCCTTTCTCTACGTTATGTCACATGTCAAGACCTGACACCTTTTTTTCTTGCAAAATCCGTAAAAGTCTGCGAAGAAGGGCGATATTTAATTACAAAACCTGGAGGAACACGCACGATGGAGATACAGGAAATAACCCAGCGGGTCGAAAAGGAGGGCGTCGTGCTCCGGCAGATCATGACCGAGATCGAAAAGGTCGTGGTGGGCCAGAGAAACCTCATGGAGAGGATGCTGATCGGTCTCCTCTGCGAAGGTCACCTCCTTCTGGAAGGCCTTCCCGGGCTGGCCAAGACCACGGCCGTGAAGACCCTGGCAGCGACTATCAGGACTTCCTTCCAGAGGATCCAGTTCACTCCGGACCTCCTGCCGGCGGACATCCTCGGGACCCAGGTCTACCGGCCCGGGACGGCCTCCTTCGAGATCAAGAAGGGACCCATCTTCCACAACATCATCCTGGCCGATGAGATCAACCGCGCCCCGGCCAAGGTGCAGAGCGCGCTTCTGGAGGCGATGCAGGAGCAGCAGGTCACGATCGGGGAGGAGACCTTCCGTCTGGAGCGGCCCTTTCTGGTCCTCGCCACCCAGAACCCGATCGAACAGGAGGGCACCTATCCCCTCCCGGAGGCCCAGATTGACCGCTTCATGCTGAAGATCAGGGTGGGCTACCCCTCGGCCGAGGAAGAGAAGAAGATCATGGAGCGTGTCTACCAGTCCGACCCCGAACCGGCCGCCGGAGTGGTGGACTACCCGCAGCTCGTATCGGCTATGGAGACCATGAAATCCATCCACATGGAAGAGAAGATCATGGACTACATCGTCCGCCTCAGCCGCGCGACCAGGGACCCCGGGGAATTCGGGCTCGACCTGGCCCCCCTGATCAGCTACGGGGCCTCGCCGCGGGCCTCGATCTGGCTCGGCCTCGCTGCGCGGGCCCACGCCTTTCTCAACGGCCGCGGCTACGTCACCCCCCAGGACGTGAAATCCATGGCCCCGGATGTGCTCCGGCACCGGGTGCTGTTGAGCTACGAGGCCGAGGCGGAAGGCAAGAGCTCCGACGATCTGATCCGAACCATACTCGAGAGGATAGAAGTCCCCTGAGATGATCCCGGAAGAACTCCTCAAGAAGATCCAGCGATTCCATTTCCGCACCCGGCGGCTGGCCGCCGAGCTCTTCGCCGGCCAGTACGAGAGCGCCTTCAAAGGCCGGGGCATGGAATTCGCCGAGGTGCGCGAATACCAGGTCGGGGACGACATCCGCAGCATCGACTGGAATGTCTCGGCCCGCTTCGGCCACCCGTTTGTGAAGGTCTTTCACGAGGAACGGGAGCTGACTGTCATGCTCCTTCTGGACCTCTCCGGTTCTCACCTCTTCGGGACCAGGGCCAGGTTCAAGAGAGAGCTCCTGGCCGAGGTGGCCGGTATGCTGGCCTTTCTGGCGATCCGGACCAACGACAAAGTGGGCGCCATCCTCTTCAGCGCCGGGATGGAAAAGTACATCCCCCCGAAAAAAGGCGCTTCCCATGTCTGGCGTCTCATCAGGGAAGTCTTCACTTACCAGCCGCAGGAGTTAAGCACTAGCCTCGATACGGCCCTCTCGTATCTCAACCGCACTGTCAAGAGGCACGCCATAGTCTTTATGATCTCCGACTGCGCCGACACCGGGTATGAAAAGTCTCTGAGCCTGAGCGCCAAAAAGCACGATCTGACCGTGCTCCGGGTCTCCGATCCCGCGGAGGAGGAACTCCCCGACGTCGGCCTGGTCACCTTGAAGGACCCCGAAACCGGAGAGGTGTCGCTGCTGAACACCGGGAGCCGGGGCCTGCGAGAGTTGTGGCGCCGGTACCGAAGGGAACAGCGGGCCTATCTCTCCGACCTCCTCCGCAGAGCCGGAGTGGACCTGGTGGAGCTCTCCACCGACGGACCGGTGGTGGAACCCCTCACGCGCCTCTTCGAGAACCGGAGAAGGCGGCTGGCGGGATGAAGGAACGGCGGCGTTTCTTCGTCCCGGCAGCGATGGGGATCCTCCTTGTCCTGGTGGCGGCCGGCCTCTCACAGCCCCGAAGCAATCCCCCGGTGACGGAGGGAAGCCTCTCCGCCACCCTGGACCGTGATTCGGCCCCGTTCGGGAGTGTGGTCGTGCTCACCCTGAACTATCGGCTCCCCGAGGGAGCCCGCCTCCCTGAGGGGCCCGGGATAGGAGGCCTGGAGGACGTCACGATCCTCGGGAGGGAACGGGGAAGGGATTCGATACGTTTCGAAATCCTCGTCGACCGGCTCGACTCCTGGGAAGCGAACACCCTCTCTCTCTCGTATGTCGACCGCGAAGGTGAGACCCGGACTCTGGAGGCCGACCCGGTTTCAATCACCGTCCTCTCCAATCTTGTTGAACCGCTGGACGAGGCACAGCCCCGGCCCCCGCAGGATATCATGCCGCTCCGGGCGGCCTGGCGGCGCTTTCTGCCCTGGGTATCCGGCGGCCTCGCGGTCGCGCTCCTCGCCCTGGGAATCCTGTGGTGGCTGCGGGGGCGCACCCGAAAAAGCTATATCACACCCGATGCACTCCCCCACGTCCGCGCCGGAAAGGAGCTCGAGCGGCTCGACGCCCGGCGGCTCTTCGAAAAGGGGCGGGTCAAGGAGTTCTACTTCGGTTTCTCTGAAATCATGAGACGCTACCTAGAGTCCCTGCGGAATTTCCCGGCCGCCGAGTACACCACCGAGGAAATAGCCCGCGCCGTCCGGACCGCCGAGGACAGGCAGCTGCTGACCCTGCTCCGGCAGGCGGACCTGGTCAAGTTCGCCGACTCCCTGCCGACCCCGGCCCGAAAGAAGGAGGAACTC
>JAUVQV010000110.1 GCA_030597995.1 Candidatus Rokuibacteriota bacterium | reverse complement strand
CTGGGCTGTCTTGTGGTGGGGTGTCTGCTGGGGTTTGTAGATTTTGCCCACCACGTGGGGGGTGGTGGAGAGAAACCGGCCGGGGAACAAGGTTCCCCCTCCCCTCCTGGAGCCGACCGGGGTGGTGTTGATCAACACCTGACTCTGGGCAACCATCTCCTCAAAGACGGCCCCCGATACATTGCTGGTTACTATTTCCGCCTTGGGGAAAATATTTTTCAGGTGGCGGCCGAGGGCCGTGGCCCGGGAGCGGGTGCGGTTGGCGAGGCAGATCCGACGACTTCCCTGACGTGCGACCCTGAAGGCGATAGCCCTCGCGGCCCCGCCAGCCCCGAGTATACACACGTTCTCTCCCTGGAGGTTGACACCCCCCTCGGCGTTGAGAGCCATCATGAATCCCGCCCCGTCGGTGTTATACCCGACCAGGCGCCCCTTCTCGACCGCTACGGTGTTGACCGCCCCTATCAACCGAGCCTCCTCATCCACATCGTCCAGGTACTTCAGGACCCGCTCTTTGAAAGGAATGGTAACGTTCATACCCCAGAAGCGAAGGGCCGGCATAGCTCGCATCACCCCCCTCAAGGAGGACGGAGGGATATCGAACGGCAGGTAGAGCGCATCCAGACCCAGGGACCGGAGGGCGGCGTTGTGCATCCTGGGTGAGAGGGTTCCGCGCAAGGGGCAGCCGACGATGCCCAAAAGAGCAGTCTTTTCCGGGTTGAAGTTGAATTTACCCACCCCCTGCAGCGCTCCTGTCCTGCCGGCAGTCACGAACAGATTTCGATGGCATCAATTGAGAACCGCCATTCCGGCCAGGGGCATAACAAGCCGGGGGTAGAAACCGACCGCAATAACCCCCAAAGCGGTTACCACCACCGCATATACCAGGGGAGAAAAGCCGAGTCTGATGCCTTTCCCCTCCGGCTCCGGCAACATGAAGAGGGCATACACTACCCGGAGGTAGTAAAAGGCTCCGATCAGGCTCCCCGCCACTCCAATCATGACCAACCCGTAGTACTCGGCCTTCCAGCAGGCCATGAAAACCCAAAGTTTTCCGATAAACCCGGCGGTCGGCGGTATTCCCGCCAGCGAGAGCATAAACAGACTCAAAAGCACGGACATCACCGGCGCCTGACGGTGCATTCCACCCAAGCCCTTCCAGGTGATTTCTTCTCCCGTCCGGCGCTCGAACCAGAGCAGGGACCCGAAAGCTCCCAGGTTCATGAGGACGTAGACCACAAGATAGAAGGTGATCGCCCCGAGCGCTTCCTCCGTCTCTCTGCCGGCGGCGACCAGGGCCATGAGCAGGTAGCCGACATGAGCGATGCTGGAATAGGCCAGCAGGCGCTTGATTGTCATCTGGGCCAGGGCAGCGAGATTGCCCCACAGAATGGTTAAGGCCGCCAGAGACCACCAGAACGATTCCCACGGCCCGTGCCAGGAGGGAAGCGCGGTGAGAAAAATCCTGATGGCCACCGCGATCACCGCTATTTTTGGCCCCACGGTGAGGTAGGCTGCCACCGAGGTGGGCGATCCCTCCAGAACGTCCGGCATCCACATGTGGAAGGGAGCGGCGCCCATCTTAAAGGCCAGGCCGCAGGCCACCAGCGCGATCCCCACCAGAACCATAGCCTCGGATCGCCCTCCCACCTTCATGAGACCGTCCATACGATGGAGGAGGGTCGTTCCGGATACCCCGTAGAGGAACGAGATCCCGTAGAGCAGGAGAGCCGAGGCCACAAGACCTGTCAGGACGTATTTCAAAGCGCCTTCAGACGCCGCCTCCCGGAACCAGTAGAAGCCCGCCAGGATGTAGAAGCTGATCGCCATCAGCTCCAGGCCGAGGTAAATAACCAGCAAGTCCCTTCCCGAAACCATAATCATCATCCCCAGCGTTCCCAGCAGGAGCAAGATATAAAACTCTCCGGAGGCACGAGAGGTGTCATTGACATCACCGGTCGAGATAAACAGCACCAGGGCCGTCGCCAAAAGGAGGATGACCTTGAAAATCACCGCCAGCTGATCATTGGCCCACCCCCCGCCGAAAATTTCCGGGGGCGAACCGCTCCCGTATGTCAGGGCCACGAATGCCAGGGCCACCCCGGTAAGTGCAAGGTAACCCATGGTGCCGCCGGCTCTTTGCGGCCAAAGAGCCTCCACGAGGACCAGCAGCAGCACTGTTGCCAGGAGAATTATTTCCGCACCGCCAGCCAGGAATACGTCTGTCATACTACCCCTCTCCCTGCGTGTGGCCCTACCATAACGCGCTCTTTCTTTCGGGACAAGTGATTCTTCACAAGGAGTTTCCCCATTTTTCGATCTTGTGTCATGGGGTGCTGGGGATATCCCCAGCACCCCAATCCGATTTAAACGGAAAAGATGGGGGAAATCTTTATTGTCCATGTCCACATGTGTTCAGCCGAATTTCATCAGCACTCCAACCAGACCGCTCTCGATTATCCGCAGGAAGGGAACGGGATACACACCAATCCAGACCACCAGGATCACCAGCGGCACCAGACAGGCGAACTCGGTGATGCTGAGGTCCTTCAGGTTTCCGTACTCGGCAGGCAGTGTTCCGAATATGACCCGCTGCAGCATCCCGAGCATGTAAGCCGCCCCGAGCACGATCCCGACGGCGCCCAGGACGGCAAAGAGCGGGCGGTACTTGAAGGCCCCGACCAAGACCAGAAACTCGCCCACAAATCCGGCGAGGCCCGGCAGACCAATTGAGGCCAGTGAAAAAAAAGCGATCAGGGCAGCGAAGACCGGGAGACGATGCGCCAGCCCCCCGAGCCGAGGGATGGAGCGCTGGTGCGTTCTCTCATACATCATTCCGACCATGAGGAAAAGAGCTCCGGTAATCAGGCCGTGGCTGATCATCTGGAGCACCGCTCCCGCTCCCCCCTGATAATTGAGCGAAAATATCCCCACCAGGACGAAACCAAGGTGTGAGATAGAAGAGTAGGCGATCAGCTTCTTCACATCGTCCTGGGCCAGGGCCAAGACCGCCCCGTAAATGATGCCGATCACCCCAAGAACCACTACCGCCGGGGCGAAGCGCTGACTCGCCTCCGGGAAGAGAGGAAGACAGAAGCGCACCAGCCCATAGGTTCCCATCTTTAAGAGTATGGCCGCCAGAACGACGCTGCCGGCGGTGGGGGCCTCGACGTGTGCGTCGGGAAGCCAGGTGTGAAAGGGGAACACCGGCACCTTGATCGCGAAGGCGAGAAAGAACGCCAAAAACGCCCAGAGCTGAAAACCCTCCGGATACGCCTGTGCCGCCAGCATCACGAAATCGAAGGTGTCGATCCCATTCCGGGCACCGTAGTGCCAGTAGAGGGCGATTATCCCGGCCAGCATGAGAAGGCTCCCGGCCAGAGTGTACAGGAAGAACTTGACGGCGGCATAGATCCTGCGCGCCCCCCCCCAGCGCCCGATGAGCAGGAACATAGGGATCATTGTCCCCTCCCAGAAAATGTAGAACAGGAGGAGATCCAGCGCTACGAAAACCCCGGTCATGGCGGTCTGGAGAGCAAGGAGAGTCAGGTAATAGGCCTTGACCTTCTCGGTGACCGGCCGGAATGAGTAGAGCACGACCACGACGCCGAGCAGGGTAGTCAGGAGCACCATGAAAAGGTTCAGACCGTCCAGCCCGAGATGGTACTCCGCTCCCAGAGAGGGGATCCAGGCCTTCTTCTCTACAAACTGGTAGCCTGCACGCAATTCGAAGCCCCGCCAGAGCTGGAGGGAGAGGAGAAAAACCGACCCGGTCACCGCCAGAGATACCCCGCGGATGGCCCTCTGGCACGAGGACGGGACAAAAGCCAGAACAAGGGCCCCCGCCAGCGGCCCGAAGACCACTGCCGTCAACCACGGAAAGTGCGTGAAGGTCTCCATTGCGGGCTAGAAAATCACCACCATATCCAGACCCCGATGCCGGCCGCCATCCCCAGCGACATGAAGAGGAGATAGTCCCGCACCTTTCCGCTCTGCATCCTGGAAAAGGAGAATCCGCCACGCTCGGTGATCCTCCCACACCAGTTCACGACACCGTCGATCGCACCGAGGTCGAACCCGAGGGATCCCCGGGACAAAACCAGGAGCGGGCGAACGATCACCGCACTGTATATCTCATCGAAATAGAACTTGTGTTTTGACACCCGGTAGAGGAGAGACCAGCGTGCCGACACCGTGGCGGGATCGATCCATCCCTTCTGGTACACGGCCCAGGCCAGCGCCAGACCCGCGAGGGCCGCCGCGATGGAAAGCCCGGTCACCAACAGTTCCGCTCCGGGACGGACTTCTCCTCCCCCGACCGCCGGCATTACCCTTTCAAGAAACGCCGTGAGATGGAACCGGTGACCGAGATACCCGGCGACCGCGGAGAGAGCCGCAAGGATCGCCAGCGGCCAGAGCATGACTCCCGGAGACTCGTGCACTGCCCGGCCGGTGCGTGAATCCTGAGCCCCCGTGGTCTCGAGGGACCGGGCCTCCCGGCGCCCGAAAAAGACCGCGAACACCGCCCGGAAAACGTAGAAGGCGGTCCCCCCTGCGACGAGCACCCCGGCCCCGAAGAGCCAGGGATGGCCGGTTTTGAACACCCCCGCGAGAATGGACTCCTTGCTCCAGAATCCCGCCAGGGGAGGGATTCCGGCCAGGGCCAGGGCGCCGATTACAAACGTCATCCCCGTCCACCTGACCTTGCCGAAAAGCCGCCCGGAGCGGGTCACATCCACATCCCCGCCGACGGCGTGCATCACGCTCCCGGCACCCAGAAAGAGGAGCGCCTTGAAGAAGGCGTGGGTGAACAGGTGGAATATGGCACCGGCGTAGGCCCCTACTCCGAGGCCGAGAAACATGTATCCGAGCTGGCTGATAGTGCTGTAGGCCAGAATCCTCTTCAGGTCGGTCTGCGTGACGGCGATGGCGGCCGCCATCAGGGCCGT
>JAUVQV010000005.1 GCA_030597995.1 Candidatus Rokuibacteriota bacterium | reverse complement strand
TCGGGTTCGACGACGCGGTGAGCTGCGGGATTATCTGGAGGAAAGGGGTATCTCGACCATGATCTATTATCCTCTGGCCCTGCATCTGCAGCCGGTATTCTCTAACCTGGGCTACCGGCGCGGGGACTTCCCGGTGGCGGAGAAAATCCAGGATCAGGTGCTCTCCATGCCGATTTACCCGGGTTTGGCAGAGGAGAAAGTGAGAATGGTAGCAGAAGCCATCCGGGGCTTCTACCGCGAAGGAGGGTCGTAATGGACAAACCGGTGAATGGTAACGACCTGCCGGCAATCGGCAAGATCTCTCCGGAAATTTTCGAGGAAGTCATCTTCCCTCACTTGGGGCGCCGTGACCCCACAGTCCTGGTACCCCCGCAAAATGGGGTAGATGTCGGGGTGGTCGACATCGGTGGCGGCAACGTGATGGCAATCACCTGTGACCCGGTGTTTGTCGTCCCCCAATACGGATGGGAGAGGTCGGCATGGTTTGCGATCCATATCCTCGCCTCGGATGCCGCTACCTCCGGCCTCCGGCCTCGCTACCTGGCTATTGACCTCAACCTTCCCATGAGCATCACCAAGAAGGACTTCGTCACCCTCTGGACAAATATGCACCGGGCCTGCGATGAGCTGGGGATCGCGGTAACCTCGGGGCACACTGCCCGGTACCAGGGGACGGACTACCCCATGGTCGGGGGGGCGACCGTAATATCTGTCGGCCCGAAGACCGACTATGTCACCCCGGCCATGGCCGCTCCGGGAGAGGATATCGTGATCACCAAAGGTCCGGCCATCGAGGCCAGCGCGCTCTTTGCGGTGACCTTTCCCCACCTGGTCAGCCGGGCCTACGGTGAGGACTTTGCTCGCCGGGCGGAGGAGTTGTTCTGGCAAATGACCGTGGTAGAGGACGCGATGACCGCCGCCGGGGTGGGAGTAAGGGAAAGAGGGGTAACCAGCATGCACGATGCCACCGAGTGCGGCCTTTGGGGGGGACTCTACGAGGTTGCACGGGCGTCCCGGGTCGGCATGCGGATCGAGAAGGAAAGGATCCCGGTGCCCGAGGAAGTGGACAAGATCTGCCGCCTCTTCGGCATGGATCCCTTTTGTGCCATCAGCGAGGGAACACTGATCATCACTTGTCGGAAAGAGAAATCCGGCGAGGTGGTCTCACGGCTGGCCGCCCGGGGGATCGCGGCGGCCATGATAGGAGAAACCTGTCCGGAAGACCACGGCATCACCCTGGTGGAAAAGGGGAAAGAGCAGTCGCTGGAACACCCGAGGGTGGATCCTTTCTGGGAGGCTTATGGAAAGGCCCTGGCCGCGGAAACGGAAAGTGAATGATCCTCCTGGTTGTTGAGTCGGGATTCCACGCGTCGCAAATGGTGCCACAATGAGAAACAGACAATTCAGCGTGAAAAGGGACCTGGGACGGAAAAATGCAGAGGAAGCGAAATCGGTGGCTGACATTGTGCGGGAACTGAAGCGAGACGCAGCTCCGACTGAAACCTACCGTGATCGCTCCCTCAAGATTCACGGGCTGATCTGTGCCAAATGCGCTCGAGAGTTTGATGAAAAGGAGCGGCACCTCCTGACGGTCCACCACAAGGATGGGAATCACCGCAATAATCCTCCCGATGGTTCCAACTGGGAAAACCTGTGCGTTTATTGCCACGACGATGAGCACAGCCGCGGGCGGCCCTGATCACGAGGCCCTTTTCTGCCCTGGCTTCGTTGCGCCCTCGCTCACTTGTGCAGCGTACAGTATAGTACGCTTCCGCGTTCGCTCCGGCGACGCCTCGCCAGGGCAGCATCATGGATTTTGGGGGCGGGGCACCCCCGAAAAGGGAAACGATTACCGCGCTGTTATCCGAGGTGCCTTCTCACGGAGCGGGTGAGAAAGCTCAGAACGATAGCAACAAAGAGGAGCGCCGGGAAAAATGTTACCAGGGAAAGCCGAAGGAGTGTAATTTGAAGCAAGAAAAAGTTCAACAAGGATATCGCCGACCACAGCATGAGCGCCTGATATGCCCAGCGCTTCATCTTCCAGACTCCGACCGCGGCAATCGCTGAGCACAACCCTAACCCCAGTGACCCGAAAGGAATAAGCAAGCCCCAGAAAACGACCTCTTTAAGCGTGACGCTGCCGACCGCAATGCCGGCGAGTGAAAACCCACACAGGCACAGAGCCAAAACCGTCATGCTCAGTGTTCGTCTCAAATCGACCTCGCCGTGGCATGCCGCACGCCCTGACTCTTCACTGGAAGCCTTCTCGGTCTGCCGACGTGTTCATACAGATGGCGGGAGCGTGTGGGAATCGAACCCACCGCGGACGTGATTAGCGCCCGCCGACCGGATTTGAAGTCCGGGGAGCCCACCAGCGACCCATCCACTCCCAGATGGGCGGAATTATAGCGTATAGCAGGAAAAAGTCGAGGGCCAAAAGGCCGTGTGGGAGATCTCAGGAGTTCTCTGTGGACAGCGGTTCCCAGCCGCCGGCAGTTTGAGCGAAGAACCCCTCCAGGTCGGCAGAAAGCCCCCGCAGCAGTTCCCTGGCCCGGTCCCGGTCGGAAAGGAGGAAACGAACCGTTACCCCACAGTCTGAAGAGATCTGACTGGGGACGGGTACGAGTCGGACGGCTGCGAGTCCGGCATCCTTTAATGTCTTTTCGGCCTTCAGGACGGAGTGGGTGGACTGAAAAGTGGCCACCCCGTAATCCCCCCACCCCTTCTCCACGCGCTCACTCCTTGCGCGCTGCGATGCTGCGGCAGGCCTCAATCACGCGCTCGATATCCTCCGGGACGCTAAAAAAGCCCGGGGAGATACGGACGGTACCATGGGGAAAAGTCCCGATGGTGCGGTGGGCAGAGGGGGCACAGTGGAGGCCGACCCGGGTGAGTACCGCGTATGACTCTTCCAGAGCGAAGCCGACCTCCGAGGGGACCGTCCCGGAAATGGTAAATGAAACCACCGGCAATTGCTCCTCAGCCTGTGCCGGCCCGTGCACAACCAGGTGCGGAATGTCACCAAGCCCCTCCAGCAGCTGCTTTAGGAGGCGTTCCTCATGCTCGCGGATAACGTCGACGCCGGTCTGGCGTATGAAATCCACTGCCGCCCGGAGGCCGGCTAGGCCGACCGCGTTGTGCGTACCACACTCCAAGTGGTCCGGATAGAAGTCCGGCTGCTCTTCCTGCTCGGAGTTGCTTCCGGTGCCACCCCTGAACACGGGCTCCACCTCCAGCCCCTCGCGTATCCAGAGGCCCCCGGTGCCCTGAGGACCGAGGAGGCTCTTGTGGCCGGTGAAGGCGAGGGCATCGATACGGCATTCCTGCACATCAATCGGTATTGCGCCGGCGCTTTGGGCGGCGTCCAGAAGAAAGAGAGTCCCCGCCGCCGAGGTCATTTCACCGACGGTGCGCGCCGGGAGGAGGGCTCCGGTGACGTTGGAGGCGTGCGTCGCGACCAGTATGCGGGGACGGGTGCGCAGGGCATCTTCCAGGCGGTCGAGGTCGAGGCGTCCGGCCCGGTCACAGGGGAGGACGTCAAGAACGATCCCCCGGGTTCGGGTCTGGTTGCGCAACGGCCGCATTACGGAGTTGTGTTCTACTGAGGTGGTGAGCACACGGTCGCCGGGCTGGAGAAGACCAAGCAAGGCGCAGTTCAGGGCCTGGGTGGCATTCAATGTGAAGATTATCTGTTTGGAATCTGGGGCGCGGAAGAGCCCCCCCAAGGTTTCACGGCACTCGAAGACTATCCGTGACGCCTCCTGGGAAAGGCGGTGTCCGGAGCGACCCGGGCTTCCGCCGACTTCCTTCAGGAAATTCTCCATGGCCTCCCAGACCGCGGGAGGTTTGGGGAAAGAGGTCGCGCCGTTGTCGAGGTAGATCAGCTTTTTCAAGGGCTTTCCCACCATCCTCTCATGTATGTTACGTCTGAGACCGCGCTATGGTATCAGAGCGTGACATCGCGGGCAATCACAGAACCGCGTGCCTTACGGCCCCGCTTCACAGCCATAATCCTTCATCCTCGCGGAGGGTCTGAAGTGCAGCCCGGAGAAGGTGCCGGCCTGCACTCTATGGAAGGCGGCGGCAGCGACCATGGCAGCGTTGTCGGTGCAGAGATCTGCGGAGGGAAACAGGGTCCGGACTCCGGCCGCCCTCCCCTCCTCCCGCATCTTGATGCGGAGGCGGGAGTTGGCGGCCACACCTCCCGAGACAACCACGGTACGTAAATTTCTCTCTCTGGCCGCCCGGAGAGTTTTTTGAATCAGAGCATCCACGAGAGCTTCCTGGAAGCTGGCCAGAAGGTTACGACGCATTCCCACCTCCAGGGGCGGGGCCTGGTGGTCCGCCAGGCGTCCCTGGATGTGGCTGCCTCCAAGGACATGGTGAATGAAGGCTGTCTTCAGGCCGCTGAAACTGAAGTCGTAGCTGGGGGAGTGCTCCAGGCCACGGGGGAAGCGGATGGCTTCCGGGTCGCCCGCGGCAGCGAGGCGGTCGATGATCGGCCCACCGGGGTAACCGAGACCGAGGAACCTGGAAATTTTGTCCATGACCTCCCCGGCAGCGTCATCCCGTGTCTGGCCGATGACCTTCAAATCATGGACGGAGGCCACCTCGAAGAGGGTGGTGTGTCCGCCGGAAGCTACCAGGGAAAGAAAGGGGAAACGCGGTCGACGGCCGTTGAGGAAGACCGCCAGGACATGGGCATGGAGGTGATTGACCTCGACCAACGGAATGGACCACCCCATGCTCAAGGCTTTGGCGAAGGAGGTACCCACGAGCAAGGCGCCGAGGAGGCCGGGGCTGGAAGTGATGGCGACAGCGGCGAGATCTCCCGGGAGTATTTCGGCCTCACTGAGAGCTGCCCGGACAACCGGGACGAGATTCTCCAGATGTTTCCTCCCGGCAAGCTCGGGCACCACCCCGCCGAAGGGGGAGTGGACTGCGTACTGGGATGACACCTTCGAGGAGAGGATCTGCCGCCCGTTTTTTACCACTGCGGCGGCAGTCTCGTCGCAGGAAGTTTCGATCCCCAGGATCAATTTTCCAGGATTCACCTTCCCGTTACCCGCCCGCCCTTTGTAACGCCCGCCATATCACAGAGATCAGAACTCCTCTCGAGGGGACGGATTGGCCTGGACCAGTTCCGAGACCGGCACCCACTCCACTCCGGAATCCAGAAGTTCCAGCCGCATTTCCTGAAGCACAGCGATAGTGTTGGGGTAGGCATGCCCGATCCCGATCGCGGCGCCCCTCTTTTTGGCGAGCTGCACCAGTTTCTGGAGCTGACTGCGGATGAATCGCGGGTCGTCCCGGGCGTCGAGGAAGAGATCTCTCTTTGCAGCCGGGAGGTTTTTACGGCGGGCGGTCTCGAAGGCCAGGCTGCGAGGAGTAGTGAGGCTGTCAAGGAAGAAGAGGCCGCGTGACTGCAGCTCGTCCATCACAACCTCCATGGCCCCGGAGTTGGCGGTGATCCGCGAGCCCATGTGGTTGTTTACCCCCACCACTTCGGGGAGGGACTCCAGGTCTGCGCGCAGCTGGGCCCGGAGCTCGGTGGCCGACATGCTGCTGAGGAGGGCCCCCGGCCCGGGGTATTTTTCAGGGTCGAGGGGCTCCATCGGGAGGTGAAGCAGTGTTTCCAAGTTCAAGCGGAGCGCTTCCCGCGAGATCGTTCTGGAGTGCTCCAGCCGGGGCAGGATTGAGAAGGTTAAGGGTATCCCCAGGTCTGTCAGTTGGTGAAAGGGAGCGAGGTGCTGGCCGAGATCGTCGACGACAATGCTCGCCATCTTCCGGACAGCCGCATCACGGCTGGCGGTCTCGACGGAACGGGACCGCCTCTTTACCAGGAGGCCCTCGACGAAGCGAGAGGGGGAGCGGACCTCGACCAACATCCCTCCCGTGGCCTGGTGGTAATCCAAAGACGCCCCGGCCCTGTCCAGAGACGCCCGAAGTTTTTCCAGCCACGACATAAGAGGGAAGTTGTCAGCGACCAGAATCTCGGTTCGATAGTGTGACCAGAGACCGTCGGGTCCCTCTCTTTCCCAGAAGTCTTTATGGATGATATCTTCGGGGTGTAGACCGGAGAGAAAAAGCGAGCCTTGGACTAAAGTGTGGAGGTCTCGATAACTGATGGATATTTTCGGCGGTCTGGCAACCCACTGCCCCAGCCTTACGACCGCTGCGGAGCTGACAGCAACGAAGAAAAACAGAAAGACCATGAGGGACCAAAAGAGACGTCGGTCGGGTACTCGAAGCGTACCAAAGAGCACCTCCCGAGAGCGCCGCCGGCCTGGATAGCGATTCACGGCCTAACCGTATGTTTCTCCTGCCGCTCGCTGGGTGGAACAGGCAACGTCGGTGATTACTCTGCCGAGGCGGTGGAAGTGGTCTTGATTCGTTGGAAAATGTCCCAGGACTTGAGCAGGTCGAGGGCCCGCTGGAGCTGATAGTCTTCCGCCAGGCGGCCGGCCTCGTTGTTTTCATCCCCAGACTCGGACACCTCATCAGGCAGGGCGTCATTGGGGAGGTGGCCCTTGAGGTCCTTCTCCTTGGGGTGGACCTCGGAAGTCGCTTTTTGTACCTTGACCGTGGCAGATGACACCTCAATGTCGGGAGTGATACCGGTATTCTGAATCGACCGCCCCTGGGGTGTATAGTACTTAGCCGTAGTCAGCCGCAGTCCCAAGCCTCCTTCCAAAGGAATCACCGTCTGGACGGATCCCTTGCCGAAGGTGGGAGAACCCAGGATAACGGCCCGCTCCCAGTCCTGGAGGGCCCCGGCCACGATCTCTGAGGCTGAGGCGGAGCCGCGATTGACCAGAACCACCATCGGATAATCGGTCCTGCCGCCCGGCTTCCGGACCTTGAACTCAATGTTATTGCTCTGTTTCCTCCCCTTAGTGGACACCACCAATTGATCCTGGTCCAGGAATTCGCTGGCCACCTGGACCGCCTGATCGAGGAGGCCGCCGGGGTTGTTCCTGAGGTCCAGAATGAGACCTCTCAATTCGGCGTTGTCAGCCCACAGTGCGGTGAGGGCGGCCTCAAGGTCATTGTCCGTCCGCTCCTGAAAGTTTATGATCCGGATATAGCCGATGTTTTTTTCCAGGATCCGGGACTTGACGCTCTTGAGCTTTATGATGTCACGGACAATGGTGAAATCCCTGGGTTCCGTGAAATCCTCCCGCATGATTGTTATCGTCACAGACGTTCCGGGAACCCCCCGCATTTTCTTCACGGCATCGGTGATCGTCATGTCCTTGGTGGGTTCGCCGTCGACCTTGGTGATCTGGTCACCGGCTGCGATGCCGGCCTTCCAGGCGGGAGTGTCATCGATGGGTGATATCACTGTCAGGATGTCGTCCCGCAAACCGATAGTGATTCCAAGGCCACCAAACTCGCCCTTGGTGTCTACCTGCATTTCCTTGAACATGTCCTCGGTCATAAAGACAGAGTGAGGATCGAGTTCCTTGAGCATGCCGCGGATAGCCCCATAAATTAATTTCTGCGTATCCAATTCGTCCACATAACTGGACTCCACCAGGGAGAGGACTTCGGTGAAAGTTTTTAGTTTGTCATATGCTTCCCGGCCGGCCGCGGTCTTGAAGTTGCTCCCCCCGATGATCAGACTGAAAACCAAGGAAAGGATAATGAGGGAGCCCCAGCGAAACTCCCGGCTTCTTGTCCAGCTCATGAAAAAGGTCCTCCTCTTTTAGGGTGTCCTGCGCGCACCGACGAACCGTTCTGCAGGGGGACCTCCGTCTTGAAAACGTCGATGGTGTAAAGGCTCATCGGCGGTCCGTGGCTGGTCCGGCCGTTTTGGCCCCGACAGCGGAGAAATCTTTGAGATATCCCAGGATCTCCTGGTCCAGCGTCTTCGGCACGGCGGCTTCAACAGCGGCAGGACAAGTTTCCGGCCCGGAACTGTCCTGGGGGAGGTCATATTTCCCAGCCAGTACCTCACGCATGATCTTCTGGTGCTGGGATTTCATGGCCTTCATGAGCTCTCCCTGAAAGCCCTTCTTTTCCAGAAGGTGCCGGTAAGAAGTTCTTTTCGAAGCGAGAATAGCGCCCTTCAGGTAGAGTAGAGTGACTACCTGGGGGTTGGACACGCCGTTGTCCTCGGTCTGGACGTGATACACCCTGCCGTGGTGCTTAAACTCCGTGTTAAATCCAGAAAGCACGTTAATTCCTTCCTTAGTTTGTAACAACCATAAAATATATAACAAAAAATGCTGCGGCGCAAGGCGGGATTGTTTCCGGGGTCTTCCATGGTAGGGGATTCTTTATTGACCGCGGAGGGCATGCTTCACCTCCCTGGTGTAGCAGCCCGGAGCCCTAAAGACGATAAGGGGGGGAAGGACCTGCAACCCGGGCCGCCCGTTTTTCCGGGCTGATATCAGGGCCAGTTCCGGTGGTGCGTCGCGGAAGGAGGAAACCAAACGCAAGGTTTTCGGCTCCAACCGCTGGCGGGTAAGGGAGAGGAAGATCTCCGACAACCGCCCGGGGAGGTGGATGAAGTTGAGAGAACCGCCGTGGCCAAGGAGATAAGCGCCCACCCTGGAGAGATCCGCCAAGGTGAGCGTCAGCTCCTGCCGGGCAACGGCCCGCTGCAGAACAGGAGAGATCCGGCCGGAAAGGGGAGGCCGGAAAGGGGGATTGGAAACCACCATTTGGAAGCGGCCGGCGGGGAGGAAGGTGGAGATCTGCCGCAGGTCCCCGTGCAGGATGGTACACTGCGACTCCAGCCCGTTTCGGGAGGCATTTTCTTTGGCCAGGCCGGCCAGATCCGGCTGAATCTCTATGCCCCACACCTGGGCTTGCGGATAGCGCCGAGCTAAAAGCAAGGCGATGATGCCGCATCCGGTACCGAGGTCGACGATTTTCTCGCGGGGACGGGGAGCGAGGAAATCACAGAGAAGAAAAGGGTCGAGGCTGAAGCGGTAGCCCTTCTTTTTCTGTGCCAGGCGGAGCCCGGCAATCGTCTCGAGGGTTTCACCCGGCCGGTGAACAGAAGCGGTATCTTTTATTAGAACTTAACCTCGCAACTAATCCGGTGAGCCTTCGCGGGCCACTTGTAGCTGAATATCGGATAATGTCAGCTCTTTCTGAAGGCGGGCGGCATCCTCCTCGTCGGTACCTCCCCCTTCCAGCGCCGCGAGGATTTTTTTCCGGGAGAGCTGGAGAGCGGCACTGTCGATGTCTTCGCGGAGGACGGCACGCTCGACGATGACCGTGACCTGGTCCTCTCGAATCTCAGCCGCACCCACACCGAGTGCAACGGCATCATCTCCCTCCGGGGAGCGATAGGAGAGTCTCCCTGGAACCAGACGGGTCAGGCATGCGGCATGCCGGGGAAGGACTCCCATCTCGCCTTCTGACCCCGGAAGGGTGACCTCGGAGACCTCTCCCTCGAGTATTGATCCCTCCGGAGTCAGGATTCGCAGCTTGAGTAAGGAAACGCCGCTCTCTTCACCCATGGCTATCCCTATGTCTGTTCCTTAGAGGCAGTCTCGTCCGGCTCCTCCTCGCGAAGCTTTTTGGCTTCTTCGACGACCTCCTCCAGGGAGCCCTTCATGTAAAAGGCTTGTTCTGGAGTGAGATCGTGCTCACCGGCAAGGATGCTTTTGAAGCCGGCAATGGTGTCGGAGAGCTTGACGTACTTTCCCGGGATGCCGATGAACTGCTCGGCCACGTGGAACGGCTGTGAGAGAAAGCGCTGGATCTTTCTGGCACGCGAGACAGTGAGCTTATCCTCCTCGGAGAGCTCCTCCATGCCCAGGATGGCAATGATGTCCTGGAGGTCCTTGTATTTCTGGAGGACCAGCTGGACCGCCCGGGCCACTTCGTAATGATCAGCCCCTATGATACGGGGATCGAGGATTCTGGAGGTGGAGTCCAGAGGATCGACGGCGGGGTAGATTCCCAGCTCCGCGATCTGCCGCGAGAGAACGGTGGTGGCGTCGAGGTGGGCGAAGGCGGTGGCGGGCGCAGGATCGGTCAGGTCGTCCGCCGGGACGTAGATGGCCTGAACCGAAGTCACCGAACCTTTCCTGGTCGAGGTGATCCGCTCCTGGAGGGTTCCCATCTCGGTGGCCAGGGTGGGCTGATAACCTACCGCCGACGGCATGCGGCCGAGCAGGGCCGAGACCTCGCTTCCAGCCTGAGTAAAGCGGAAGATGTTGTCGATGAAGAGCAGGACGTCCTGCCCCTCGTCGTCCCGGAAGGCCTCCGCCACCGTGAGGCCGGTGAGGCCCACGCGGAGGCGGGCGCCCGGCGGCTCAGTCATCTGACCATAGATGAGGGCCGCCTTGGACTTGGCCCGGGCGTCGGTGTCAACCAGCGTGATGTCGAAGGAACCGGTTTCCTTCCAGTGCTCATAGAACTTCTCGCCGAAATTGATGACTTTGGACTCCACCATTTCGCGAAAGAGGTCGTTCCCCTCGCGGGTCCTTTCTCCAACTCCGGCGAAGACTGAAAACCCACCATGGCCAAGGGCGACGTTGTTAATCAACTCCATAATCAGCACCGTCTTGCCGACACCCGCGCCGCCGAAGAGACCGGTCTTCCCCCCTTTGGTGTAGGGTTCAAGCAGGTCAATGACCTTAATGCCGGTTTCGAACATATCAGTGGTCGTGGACAGCTCAACCAAGGAGGGCGCGGGGCGGTGTATGGGGTATCGCTTCTTTGCGTTCACCGGGCCCATTTCGTCCACCGGTTCGCCGATGACGTTGATGATCCGGCCCAGGACCTCCCGACCGACCGGTGTCATTATCGCCTCCCCGGTATCAACTACCTTCATGCCCCTCACCAGCCCTTCGGTCGGTTTCATGGAGACCGTCCGGACCGTATTCTCTCCGAGGTGCTGCGCGACCTCCAGGACAACATCCAGCGTCTCAGTCCCGTGCGCAGTCTGGACCTCTTCCCGAAGGTGGAGGGCGTTCAACAGGAGGGGAAGGAATCCCGGTTCGAATTCCACGTCAACTACCGGGCCGATCACCTGGGCCACACGGCCTTCTTTCATGCTGTTGCTCCTTCCGTGGTAAGTCTTTTCAGCCCACCAGGGCGTCGGCGCCGCTGACCACCTCGATCAGCTCCTTGGTAATGGCAGCCTGCCGCGCCCGGTTATAGGTCAGGGTTAACTTGTCTATCAGCTCGCCGGCGTTACGGGTGGCCGAGTCCATCGCCGCCATCCGTGCCCCGTGCTCGCTGGCCGAGGACTCCAGCAGGGCCCGGTAGATTTGAGATATCACCTGCTCGGGAAAGAGCTGGCGTGCCAGGCTGCCGAGATCGGGTTCGAAGATATAGTCCGGCAAGTGGCCCTGTTCCTCGGGAGGCGGCTTCAGCGGGAGGATCTGCTTCAGGACTACGCGCTGTTGGATTACGGAGATGAATTCGTTATAAACGATGAAAACGGCGTCACTCTCCCCGTTCTGGAACCTCTCGACCACCTGGCCGGTGATCTCTCTGGCCAGAGGGATCCCGATGCCCCGAAAGGTGTCGAGGTACTCCTTGAGCAGGGGATACCGGTGGTGCCTCAGGTAATCACGGGCTTTCTTGCCGATCACCACCAGCGTCACCTCGGCTTCGGTCTGCGCCTGGATAAAGTCCACGGCCCGGTTTAAAACGTTTCCGTTGAAACTCCCACAGAGGCCCTTGTCCGAGGAGACCACCATCACCTCCACGGTCTTGACCGGACGATCAGAGGCCAGGGGGTGGATTTCGGCACCTCCCAAGCCGGCGACACGGGCACAGATGGAATCGAGCTCCTCGGCGTAGGAGCGGAACGCTAAGGCCCGGTCCTGAGTGCGGCGCAACTTGGCGGCGGAGACCATCTTCATGGCCCTGGTTATTTGCTGGGTGTTTTTTACGCTCTTGATCCGCTGCCTTATGTCGCGAAGGCTCGCCATAGCCTCTCTCTATTGCGTCGGGGAGGAGTTGATCTTATCCGTGAACTCTCCGATGACTTCTCGGAGGCGCTGCTCGGTCTCGGGGGTGAGCTCTTTCTTCTCTTTGATGTCGCGGTAGATCTGGTTGTAATTTGTCTCGATGAATTCGGAGAGCCCCTTCTCGAAACGGCGCACGCCGTCGACCGGGAAGCCGTCAAAGTAACCATTGGTCCCGGCAAAAATGGTCACCATCTGTTTTTCTACCGGCTGCGGCTCGTACTGGTCCTGTTTCAGGGCCTCGACCATACGCTCACCGCGGGCGAGCTGCGCCTGGGTGGCGGCGTCCAGTTCCGAACCGAACTGGGCGAAGGCCGCCATCTCTCGATACTGCGCCAGGTCCAGGCGAAGCCGGCCGGCCACTTTCTTCATCCCCTTGACCTGGGCGCTGCCGCCGACCCGGGAAACGGAGAGGCCGACATTGACGGCAGGCTTGATCCCGGAATAAAAGAGACCCGTTTCGAGGTAGATCTGGCCGTCGGTTATGGAGATGACATTGGTCGGGATGTACGCCGAGACGTCTCCGGCCTGGGTCTCAATGATCGGCAGGGCGGTCAAGGAGCCGCCGCCGAGCTTGACATTGAGCTTGGCCGCCCGCTCCAGGAGGCGAGAGTGACAGTAGAAGATGTCACCGGGATATGCCTCGCGCCCTGGAGGACGGCGCAGAAGCAGGGAGAGCTGGCGGTACGCGGCGGCCTGTTTGGAGAGATCATCGTAAATGATCAAGGCGTGGCGACCGTGGTCACGGAAGTACTCGCCGATGGCACAGCCGCAGTACGGGGCGATATACTGCAGGGGAGCGGGGTCCGAAGCGCCGGCGGCAACGATGATGGAATAGTCCATGGCTTCGTGCTCCTCGAGCTTCTTGACAATCTGGGCGACCGTGGACTTTTTTTGACCTATCGCGACATAAATGCAAAGGACGTCACCACCCTTCTGGTTGAGGATAGTGTCGATGGCGATGGCCGTCTTCCCCGTTTGACGGTCGCCGATAATCAGTTCCCGCTGACCCCGGCCGACGGGGATCATCGCGTCGATGGCTTTGAGCCCGGTCTGCAGCGGTTCCTTGACGGGTTGGCGATCCACGACACCGGGGGCGAGACGCTCGATCGGTTGGGACTCCCTGGTTTCGATCGGGCCCTTGCCGTCAAGGGGCTGTCCAAGGGAGTTCACCACTCGCCCGACGAGGGCCTCGCCTACCGGCACCTCCATGATGCGGGTGGTGCGCCGAACTTCGTCCCCTTCCTTGATTTCCCGGTCGTCGCCGAGAAGC
>JAUVQV010000063.1 GCA_030597995.1 Candidatus Rokuibacteriota bacterium | reverse complement strand
CTTATGTCTCCGAAAGATGATAATTAAATCAATCACAATCATGACGGCACGGCATCGGGAAATCACGTTTTTCGCAGAGGAGTGAACGGAGCGTTTTGAAAATTTCCGTACTCTATCGTGAGCTCGACTACCGTATTCAGGAAAATTTTCCGCAGGACATCGAGGGCCGGGAGGACGACAACTACCTCGAGGAAATAATCGCGGCCCTGGAAAAAAAGGGCCACCAGGTGACCGCGGTCAGAGTCCAGGAAGAGGCCCTCCAGGATTTGCAGCACCTGGATTGCGATCTCGCCTTCAATCTGGTGGAAGAAGGGCTGAACAACGACTCCGCCCTCGAGCCTCACCTGCCCGCCATCCTCGATGTCTTCGGCATCCCTTACACCGGGGGAGATTTCCTTTCCATCGCCACTACCCAGGACAAGGCCCGGACGAAAGAAATTCTCCTCTACCACAAACTCTCTACCCCGGCCTTTCAGCTCTTCAAATCGGCCGGGGAAGATCTCCAGCCGGGTATGGCCTATCCCCTGATCGTCAAGCCGCTGCGGGAGGACGCCGGGATCGGCATTTCTCTGGACTCGGTGGTCGGGGAGCCGAAAGCCCTCCGTCGCATGGTTCGCAATATCCTCCGTCTCCATCGCCAGCCGGCCATCGTCGAGGAGTACATCGAAGGGAGGGAACTGGCCGTCGGGGTCTTCGAGCACCGCGGAAAGCGGCGGGTGACTCCGATCGCCGAAGTGGTCTTTTCCTCTCCGCCCGGCACCCCTCGGGTTTACACCTACACCGCCAAGTGGGACAGCGAATCGGACGAATACAACCGAATCTCACCCACCGAGTGCCCGGCCGAAGACCTCTCCCCGGAGGTGGAAAAGGAAATTCACCGACTGGCCCTCCGGGTCTTTGAGGTTCTCCGCCTGCGCGGATACGGGCGGGTGGACTTCCGGCTCACCCCGGAGGGGCGCCTCTACGTCCTGGAGGTCAATGTCAACCCTCTCATCGGGGAGCAATCCATGATGGCGGTGCTGGCGCGAAAGATGGGGTGGTATTTCCCGACCTTCATCAACAACATCGCCATGGAAGCCTACCGGCAGTCGCAGCAGGAGCGGAAAAGGGTAACTCTGCGGCAGCTGACGACATCGTCCCTGGAAGACCGGGAGGAGCACTCGGCCGGCGGATCGCATCATACGAGCCCCGGGTAACATCGCCCGGGTGCAGACATTCCCTCGTTGTCATTCCGGGCATAGTCGCTGGCTCTTCTAATCCCCCTGTTTCCCCCTTTTGTAAAGGGGGAGCAAGGTCGAGGGCGGGTGGTTGATTTTCGTGAAAAAGAGGGTATACTAAATACTTTCGGCAGAGGATTCTTCGCGCTGAGCTGCATACCCCCCCTGCTGGCAGGCCTTATCCGAGTTATTCCGGCCTTGAGTGCCGGGATCGCGCGTGGAAGCGGGGGTCGGGCGGCGCTGAGGAACAGGTTCAAGTGCAAGGAAAGAAGATGCAAATACTGAAGGCACAGAAAGCGGGTTTTTGCTTCGGGGTCCGGCGCGCCATTCACATGGTGGAGAAAGCCCTGGCCGGGGACCAACAGGTCTTTTCCCTGGGCCCGGTCATTCATAACCCCCAGGTCATCAGCCGTTTGAAATCGAAGGGGTTGCACCTGGTCGACGATCTCGACCAGGTCCCGGGCGGGGTGGTAGTCATCCGCTGCCACGGCGCCCCCCCCCTCACCTACCGCTCCCTCCGCGAGAAGGGCCTGAAGGCGGTCGACGCCACCTGCCCCTTCGTGAAAAAGATGCACCACCAGGCTCGAAGCCTGATCCGTGACGGCTATCAAATGATCATCGTGGGCGATCGGAACCACTCCGAGATCACCAGCCTGACCGAAGACCGGAATTTCCGCGGGCGGGTCGTGTGCCGGGCCGCCGAACTGGAGGGAGTGAAACTGGCCGCCAAAATCGGCCTCATTTCCCAGACTACCCAGCCCATTGACAATCTCTGTGAAGTGGCCAGCCGTCTCCTTCCGGAGGCGGCCGAACTCAAGGTCTACAACACCATCTGCGATTCCACTCTCACCCGTCAGGCGGAGGCCCGGGAGATAGCCGCACAGGTACAGACAATGGTGGTCATCGGGGGACGCAACAGCGCCAACACCCGGCGCCTGGTGGAGATCTGCCAGAAATCCGGGACGCAAACCCTCTGGGTGGAAACCGCCGAGGAGATTTCTGCGGAGAGCTTCGAGGGTCTGGAGCGGGTCGGCCTGACCGCCGGCGCCTCCACCCCGGATTGGATCATCAGCGAGGTAATCGCGCGCCTGGAATCCCTTCCCAGGGGCGCTGTATTCGGCACCACCCTTCCCGTGGGGAGGGATTTCAATAAATAGGAGGTATTACTCTGCATGTTGTCTAAAGAACTGTCACAGAACACACCGGTCGAGGAAGGAAAAGAGCTTCTTGGACACGCCGCCATGCTCGAGCCGTCGGGCGAGGCGGGAGACGACACCTCCGGCGACAGGGAAAGGTCCGAAATGGACCAGCTCTATGCCGAGACCCTCAGGAATATCGAAGAGGGAGAAATCGTGAAAGGGGTGGTTGTCATAATCACCGAGCAGTATGTGCTGGTGGACGTCGGATTCAAATCCGAGGGCGCCATCCGCATCCACGAGTTCAGAGGTGAGGACGGGGAAGTTACGGTCCAGGTCGGGGACGAGGTGGAGGTCTACCTGGAGGAGGCCGAGAACAGCGATGGCCACGTCGTCCTCTCCAAGGAAAAGGCGGAAAAGGCCAAAGTCTGGGAGGAGATAACCCAGGCCTATGAGAATGAACTGGAGGTAGAGGGTACCGTCACCGAAAAGATCAAAGGGGGACTGGCGGTGGACATCGGAGTCCGGGGCTTCCTTCCCGGCTCCCAGGTGGATCTCCGCCCGGTGCGGGAACTGAACAGCTTCGTCGGGAAACAGATCACCATGAAAATCCTCAAGCTCAACCGCCAGCGCGGGAACATAGTACTCTCGCGGCGGGTGGTCCTGGAAAAGGGGCGCGAGGAAAAGCGGCATGAAACTCTGAAAAACCTCGTGGTCGATATGCGCATCAAGGGCATGGTCAAGAACATCACCGAGTACGGGGCCTTTATCGACCTCGGCGGGCTCGATGGTCTCCTCCACATCACCGATATGTCCTGGGGAAGGATCAGCCACCCTTCGGAGCTGCTCATGGTCGGCGAGGAGGTGGAGGTGGTGGTCCTGAAGTTCGACCGGGAAACCGAAAGGGTGTCCCTCGGCCTGAAACAGAAAACTCCCGATCCGTGGAGCACCATCTCCGAGAAGTTTCCCCCCGAGACCCGTGCCAAGGGGAAAGTGGTGAGCATTACCGATTACGGCGCCTTCGTGGAGCTGGAAGAGGGTGTCGAGGGGCTGGTCCACGTCTCCGAGATGTCCTGGACCCGGAAAATCAAGCACCCTTCCAAAATCCTGGCGGTGGGCGACACCATCGAAACCATGGTCCTGGACGTCGACGCGGACAACAAGAGAATCTCACTGGGCCTGAAGCAGATCGAACCCAATCCCTGGAACATGATCGAAGAGAAGTATCCCAAGGGATCGGTGCTCACCGGCAAGGTGCGCAATTTGACGGAATTCGGCGCCTTCATCGGCCTCGAAGAGGGTGTCGATGGGCTGGTCCACATCTCGGACCTCTCCTGGACCACGAAGGTCAAGCACCCCTCGGAAATCCTCAAGAAGGGGGATGACGTCGAAGCCGTGGTCTTGAACATCGACAAGGTCCGGGAACGTCTCTCCCTCGGGATCAAGCAAGTCAAGACCGATCCCTGGCAGGAATTCATGCGCTCCTACGGGGTGGGGAAACAGGTCTCCGGCAAGGTAGTCAAGATTACCGATTTTGGAATTTTGCTGGTGCTTCCCGGTGACCTGGAGGGCCTTATCCCCTCCTCCGAGATTGGATCCGAAAAGGGCTCCCACCCGGAACAGAGTTTCACCATCGGGGAGGAGATCGAGGCCAAGATACTGAAAATTGATCCCGGGGAGCGGAAGATCTCTCTCAGCCTCCGTGACCATGAACATGATCTGGGGCGCTCGGAAATCGACCAGTACCTAGACACCCAGGACCGGGGAGAAATCAGTCTGGGGGAGGCACTCCAGGAGCAAAACGCGGTGGGGGAACCCCCTGCGGAAGAGTCACCTCCGGAGGAAGACCCCCAGGCCTGAGAGGGAAGCCGGGCGAACGTTCGCCTCATGACCGCGCGGTCTGAAACCCGATGAGAGCAAAATACACCTTCCTGTATCTGGTGCTCGCCTCGGGGTTGATAGGCGCAATCCTGCTGGTCTGGACCATATCCCGTGAAAGTCCCGTCCTGGGAACCCGGATGCTGCAGCGGGACCGGGTGGCATTGATCGAGATTCACGGCGTCCTTACCTCCTCGAACGATGTTGTCGGCCGCACCGTCAGCTCCCGGCGCATCCTGAAGCAGCTCGAAAAACACGGGGCCGACGACTCGGTGAAGGCCCTGGTCCTGCGGATCAACAGCCCCGGCGGCGGGGTGGTCGCATCTCAGGAAGTTTTCGCCGCCCTCAATCGCCTGCGCCGCGAGGAGGGCAAAAAGATCGTGGTCTCGATGGCCGACATTACCGCGTCGGGAGGCTATTATATCGCCAGCGCCGCCGACCGGATCTTCGCCAATCCCGGGACCATCACCGGAAGCATCGGCGTGATCATGGAATTTCCCAACCTGGAAGGCCTGTTCGGCAAAATCGGAGTCAAGACCACGACCATCAAAAGCGGGAAATTCAAAGATACCGGAAGCGTAGGACGGGAGATGACGGGGGAGGAGCAAAAAGTCCTGCAGGAGATGGTCGACGACGTCTATCAGCAGTTCATCAGCGCGGTAGCCGAGGGCCGGGGTATGCCGGTGCAGGAAGTAGCGGAGCTGGCCGACGGGAGAATTTTCTCCGGAAGCCAGGCCCGGGAGATGGGTCTGGTCGACGAATTGGGCGACCTCGAAGATGCCATCCGGGAAGCCGGCGCTCTGGCCGGTATCAAAGGGAAGCCTCAGGTGCTCCGGGAGAAGGAGAGGAGAAGGTTCTGGGGAGTTTTGGAATCCCGCCTCCTGAGTCTTTTCCCCTTCCATCCCGGCGGCGGGGAGTGGGGAAGAGCCCGGTTCCTCTATCTCTGGAGATAACCGAAGGACGACAACAGGGCGCCTTCGAGGATGCCGGCGTCGCAGGTGACGATCTCAGGCCGCCCCAGAAACTCCATGGCCTCGAGAGCGAGAAAGGTGCCGCTCAGGATCACGTCCTCCCGTCCGGGCTCCAGGCCGGGGATTTCTCTCCGCCGGGGGGGTTCCAGTACCCGCATGCGGTCCCAGAGCGTTTCCACCGCGGCCCTGGTCAAGCGGTAGCCGGTCACTCTCTCCGGCCGGTAGTCCGGCATTTGCTGGGCCATGACCGCCAGGCTGGTAAGGGTGCCGCCGGTGCCGATCAGTCTCCCCCGCCCTCGGGGCGGCTCGGGCAGGAGCTCCCCCAGCGCCGCCCTCACCCGCCGGCGGGCCTCCTCGAGCTCCGGTTTCCCGGGAGGGTCCCGCCGGAAACAATCCTCATAGAGTTTGACGACCCCGATGGGAGCGCTGCGGAAGATTTTCTCGTCCCCGGTGGACAAAACAATTTCCGTACTCCCCCCCCCGATATCCAATAGAGCTTCCCCGGAGAGAAAAGGCCCCAGCGCCGCCTCCACTCCCAGGAGATTCACCGCCGCCTCTTCCTCCCCCCCCAGGACCCGGACCAGCGTACCGGTCTCTCTCATTACCGCCTCCAGGAAGGCGGCGCAATTCGGAGCCTCCCGGGCGGCACTGGTGGCCACGGCTGTCACCTTGTCCACCCCGCGCCGCGCACACTCCCGTCGAAAGTCGACCAACGCCTTCACGGTGCGGGCAATTGCCTCCGGCCGAAGCGTCCCCCCGGCGGCCAGCCCCTCCCCGAGTCGAGTTCTGCGACGGCCGCTCCAGACGGGGCGCAGCTCACCTTCCGGCGACACTCCGGCTATCAGAACACGAACGGTGTTGGTGCCGATATCCAACGCCGCCGCCCGCGTAAAACCCACCCTAAGTCCAGACTATAGTAGGGCCTGAAGGAGGAGGTACCCCCGCCCCTCGAAGCGGTAGCGCCGGGCCTCTCCTTTTCCG
>JAUVQV010000144.1 GCA_030597995.1 Candidatus Rokuibacteriota bacterium | reverse complement strand
GAAGGGAGGAGGGCGGGGTGAATATTCATAACCCGATTTCTGAAGGTCTCAATAACAAATGGACTGAGGATGCGCATGAAGCCGGCCATGACTACTAGCTCCACCTCCCGCTCTCTGAGGCGGGAAACCAGGAGCCGGCCGTACTCCTCGCGTTGCGAAGGGCGGTCGGGGTCTACAAACTCCGCTGCAATCCCGTGATGTCGGGCCCGTTCCAGCGCCGGCGCGCCGGCCACGTCGCTGATGACCACTTTGATAACGGCCTGCAATTTGCCCTGTTCGATCGCGTCGATAATTGCCTGAAGATTCGATCCCCGGCCGGAAGCCAGGACCCCGATATTCACCATCTGCTCAATACCGGGTTAAGAAAACCGTACCCCGCGACGCCCCGCGGTGACGCGGCCCACGACATAACTATCCTCACCCCGGCGGCGGAGGTACGCCGCCATGCGCTCCGCCTCTTTCGGAGGGGCGATGAGCACCATTCCGATCCCCATGTTGAAAGAGCGGTGCATCTCCCCCGGTGTCACCCTTCCCTCCTGCTGCAGGAAGCGGAAAATGTCCGGGACCGGCCAGGAGCCGCGGTGGATCTCCGCCGCGCATCCGGGAGGGAGAATTCGGGGAATGTTCTCCTTCCAGCCCCCTCCGGTGAGGTGCACTATTCCCCCCACCCGAAAGCGCTGGAGCAGATTCAGGACCGTCCGGACATAGATCCGAGTGGGGCGCAGGAGCACTTCTCCGATTTTCTGGGTCCCTCCGGGCAACCGCCTCCTCCAGGGGTTTTTCCACTTTTCGGAGAGGATGGCCCGAGCCAGGCTGTAGCCGTTGCTGTGCAATCCGCTCGACGGCAATCCCAGGAGCCGGTCTCCGGGGCGGATATCACGGCCGTCTATCAGCCGCCTGTGCTCCACTACCCCGACGGCAAAACCGGCCAGATCGTACTCACCCGGCTGATAGAAGCCGGGCATTTCGGCGGTTTCCCCCCCCAGAAGGGCGCAGCCCGCCTGGCGGCACCCGTCGGCAATCCCTTTCACGAGTTCGGCGACCTGATCCGGCACCAGGCGACCACAGGCGATGTAATCCATAAAAAAGAGGGGCTCCGCCCCCTGGGCCAGAATGTCATTCACCGACATCGCCACCAGATCTATGCCGACCGTGTCGTGTCTCCCCAAGGCGAATGCGATTTTAAGCTTGGTCCCGACCCCGTCGGTGGACGCTACCAGGAGCGGAGCGCGAAACCTCGTTGCGGGAAAGCGAAAGAGTCCTCCGAAGCCTCCGATCATGCCGCGAACTTCGGACCGCCCGGCCCGGTTCGCCAGCGGGGTCAGTTTACGGACTGCCGACTTCGCGGCGGAGAGATCCACCCCGGCCTGCCGGTAAGTCCAGCCCCGGCCCATTAAAAAAGATCTCCCTCCTCCTCCCGCCGCGGCTCCTCATGAACCCTTCCCGGTTCCGGCTCCTGGAGATTTCCCCCCTCCTGGAGTTCATCCTTGGAATGGCGCAGGGCCTCGATCTGTCGGTCGATACCCTCGAAAACCCTTTTGAGCAAGACGTTTATCTTCCGGTTTTCCTCCCGCAGCTGCTGGACTTCGCGGTAAATTTCTTCAACCCGTGCGCTCAGTCCTTCGTACTGAGAGGCCTGATCTCCTGAGGAGGTGTGTACCATCGGGCTCTCTGCCGGAGAGAAAGGATGTGTCTGGTCAAGGCCTTCCCCGAACAAGGATTCGACTTCCTCCTCCGGAGGATTCACCTTTGCCTCCGGGATCCCGTCATCTAAATCCACCTCCATCCAGTCGGAATCCTCATCCAAAAGAGTCTCCTCTTTTTTCGGCAAAGAGTCTTCCCCCGGTGTTGCGAACTCCTCCTGAGTCAGTTCCACCAGGTCGGGCTGCAGCGGCTTCATCCCGGGAGCGGACTCCGGAGAGGAAACCGGCGGAGCAACAGGCTGTTCGGCAAGCTCCTCAGCAGGCATCTCTTGACCCGCAAATTGCACCTTCAGCTTGGTCATGGTGAGCTTCACTATCGCTTTAAGGCTCTCAAAAACCCCCTCCCCCTTCGTGGCCACGGCATCGAAGACCTGATAGTCCTGGGCTCCCAAAACCTCGACCATCTCTTCGCGGCTGGCCACACCCGGCAGGTCCCGCTTGTTCAGCTGGATGACAATGGGGATATTCGCCATCTCATAGCCGTTTTCCGCGAGATTCTCGGCCAGGTTCTCGAAACTCTCCCGGTTGCGCTCTGTCATCTCAATCTGGGAATCGGCGACGAAGACCACGGCGTCCACTCCCTTGAGAACCAGGCGCCGGGTGGCATTGTAATGCACCTGTCCGGGAACGGTATAGAGCTGAAAGCGAATCCGGTATCCGCCGATGCTCCCCAGATCGAGAGGTAAAAAATCGAAGAAAAGCGTCCGGTCGGAATCGGTAGCCAGAGAAAGCAGCTTTCCCCTGCTCTGGGGGTCGACCTGCGAGTGTATGTACTGGATGTTGGAGGTCTTTCCCCCGAGGCCGGGACCATAGTAGACAAGCTTCGTGGTGATTTCCCTTATGGCATAGTTGAAGAGTACCATCGGCCTTTAACCCGGGTTCTCCGGTCCTATCCCCCGCCCGCGGATCTCCCAGAAATGCTCCCGGGCCATCTGCCTGATGCGGTTGTCATCGGTCAATTCCAATATCGCCTCCCACTGCTTCAGGGCCTCCTTCTCTTTTCCTATCCACTCCAACACCGTCGCGTAATGCACCCGGACCTCCAGATTCCGGGGATCAAAAGCAAAAGCCCGCCCGATCTCTATAGTGGCTTCAGCAAACATTCCCTTCCGGAAATGATACCACCCCAGACTGTCGCTGAACAATTTGTTGTCCGGGTCTTTCTGGATGGCCCGTTTCAGGTATGGGAGAGGGTCCTCGGAAAGCGAAGCATCTTCGAGATAGAGGGTTCCCAGGTTGTTCAGGGCCACAGGCGAATCAAGATTGTTGCGGATGGCTTCCTTGAAGGCCAGCAGGGACGCCTCGCGATCTCCCTCCCAGAAACGGAACACCCCGTACGTGGTATGAAAAAAGGAGACCCCGGGGTAGGTCGTCTGAGCCTGGACCAGGAGCTTGTAAGCCTGGCCCCGTTCTCCGTTCCGGTACAGGGTAAGCACCAGATTGTTCAGTGAGAGGAGGTATCCGGGGTCCAACTCCAAGGCCTTGAGATAGTTCTGCTTGGCGACATTATAACGTCCCCCCATGAAATGGGCGTTGGCAAGGTTGTTGTAGAGCCCGACTTTCTGCGAGCCGGCTTGTACAGCCTGCTGGTAGTTGCGTACAGCGTCATCGAAATTCTGCTGCCGATACGCCTGGTCCCCCAACCGCTCATACTGCTCTCCGGGAGTCAACATCACCTCCGGGGACCGGCAGGCGAAAAGACCCGAAAAGAGCAGCGCCACGCAGAGGACCAGCCTATTCATGCAGTCTCTCCCCCACTACGTCCGCAGCGACCTGCGGAGGCTCCTGACGTTTCCGGCCTGGTCTTGCGCAATGATCTCGATCTCATTCTGGCCGGGAGAGAATTTCTTAATCACCGCCGTGAAAAAACCGCTCTGGTCCACTGCGATCCGGCGGCCGCTGATCTCCACCTTTGCCCGGGGTTCGGTCTGGCCGTTGACGAGAACCTCCCGGCCGCGCGCGGTTTTCAAGACCACGAATTTCTGAACCTCCAGGAACGGA
The DNA here is from genome assembly GCA_030597995.1 of Candidatus Rokuibacteriota bacterium. The sequence goes on along the minus strand of JAUVQV010000144.1, from coordinate 536 downwards.
GGCACTCGGTCGATGATCACCCTGAAGGGAACCGGGTCGGAAAAAGCTCCGACCCGCTGGCGGGCGGCGGCCGCCGCCCCCCCGGCGCAAAACACGTTCCCACCCCGTTCAGGAACTTGGAATGAGGTCTCTTTGATATCCTCCCGAAAGAAAACCACGTCATCGAAGAACCGGTCGGTGGCGATCTCGAGCCGGTAGTACCGTCCCTTCCGGACCTTCTCCCAACTGCAATTCAAGGAAACATAGCCGGAGTTTGTCAGGAAACGCTCCAGGGGCCGGGGCGACTTCCACCGCGGAGCGGGGAGGATGTCGGACGGTTTGGTCAGTTTTTTCAGGGCCGAAATCAATACCCTTTTGCTGTCGCTGAGTTCCACCCGCTCCCGGCCGGTATCGATATCCACTTTTCCGGAGAAGACTCGCACCTCGCTCTCGTCATTTGGCTTAATCTCAACGGCCAGCCGCGCTTTTTCCACCTTTGCTGTTGCCGTCGGCAACAGCAGTTCGAACTTGGAGCCCTTGACCACCGATTTCCTGAT
>JAUVQV010000197.1 GCA_030597995.1 Candidatus Rokuibacteriota bacterium | reverse complement strand
GTTTTTTCCTCTGGATTTCAGGCCAATCTGGTTGCGATTTCGGTGCTGGTCGGGAAAAACGACTATGTGGTGACTGACAAGCTTGATCACGCGAGTATTGTCGACGGCTGCCGCCTCAGCTTCGGGAGCAAAGTCCGGTTTCGGCACAATGATATGGAGGACCTGGAAAGGGTCTTGAAGGGCATCCCGTATGAGAAAAAAAAGCTGGTTGTGGTGGATGGGGTCTTCAGCATGGAAGGAGACGTTGCCAAGCTCCCTGAGAGCGTGCAGCTGTGTCGGAAATACAATTCGGCGTTCATGGTCGACGATGCCCATGGCATCGGGGTGCTCGGAAAGAACGGGGCCGGGACGGCCGATCACTTCAATCTGGCTGACAGCATCCAGGTCATCATGGGTACTTTCAGTAAGTCTCTGGCTTCCCTGGGGGGGTTTATCGCTTCGGACGCGGACACCATCGAACATCTGAAACACTGCTCGAGGCCGCTCATGTTCAGTGCCAGCATCTCCCCTCCCAATGTGGCTGCCGCCAGGGTCGCCCTCAAGATCATGAAGAGGGAACCGGACAGGCTGGCACGGCTCTGGGAAAACACCGGAAGGATGAAGGCGGGGCTTCGAAGCCTCGGGTTTGATACCGGGCTGTCGGAAACACCTATCATCCCGGTCAGGGTGGGGGCCACCATCACCACCTTCAGGATGTGCACCATGCTCTATGAGGAAGGGGTCTTCGTGAATCCCATAATAGCCCCGGCAGTCTCGGATGGGGACTGCTTGTTGCGGTTGAGCCTCATGGCGACTCACACGCCACAACAAATAGATTTTGCGATCGAGAAACTGGAGAAGGTGGGCAACACTCTCGGTGTCATAGGCTCTCCCCGCTCTCGGCAGGCGAGCTGACTTCCCCCCGGATTTTCCAAAACACGTGAGAGGGGTTGCAGGTGAGCCTTGAGGCGGTCCGAGTCCGCAGCCGAAAAGACCTTCGCGAGTTTATCAGATTTCCGGGGCGTCTCTACCGCGAGTCCAGATATTTTGTCCCTTCCCTGGAGTTTGAAAGGAGGGCCTTTCTCAATCCCCGAAAAAATCCCTTCTTTTCCCACGCTGAGACCGCCTTGTATCTCGCGAAAACAGAGCGCGGAGAAATCCTCGGCCGCATCAGCGGCCACATTGACTGGAATTACATACGCTTTCACGGCGAAAAAACGGGTTTTTTCGGTTTTTTCGATTGCGTGGACGACCTCGGACCGGCAACTGTACTCTTCGAGGCCGCCGCCACATTCCTGAGAGAACATGGCATGAAAATGCTCCTGGGCCCCATGAGTTTCACCACCAACGATGAAGTGGGTGTCCTGGTGGAGGGATTCGAGTCTCTCCCCTATATCATGACCCCATACAATTTCCCCTACTACGGCACCCTGGTAGAGCAGTGCGGCGGCGAGAAAGCACGCGACCTCTACACTTACCACGTCGAGTCCGACGGCACCCCTCCTGGGTTCATCACCCGCATCAGCGCCAAGGTCCGAAAGTCCAGCCGGATCACCGTGAGGGAGGTCAATCTGAAGAGATTCAGCGAGGAGCTGGAACTGGTAAAAAAGATCTATAACGCAGCCTGGGAACGTAACTGGGGTTTTGTCCCGATGACGGACGATGAAATAAGGCATCTGGCGAAAAATCTGAAACCGATTCTCGATCCCGCTCTGATGTATTTCGCCTTCGTGGAAAAGGAGCCGGCCGGTTTTTTCATGGCCCTGCCGGATTACAACGTGCTTCTCAAGGAGGTGGGGGGCCGGCTGTTCCCCTTTGGTTTTTACAAGCTTCTTTTCTGGAGAAAAAAGATAGACCGTCTGCGCGTCCTGGCCATGGGCGTGGTGAAAAGGTTCCGCCACCTCGGAATCGAAGCGGTTTTCCTGGACGAGATCTTCAGGAAGGGCCCATCCAAGGGGTATCGCCAGGGGGAGCTTTCCTGGATTCTGGAAGACAACTCGGTTATGAATCGCATCAGCTCGAAACTCTCCGGAAGGCCTAGCAGAACCTACAGGATTTACCAAAAGCAGCTATGAATGTGTTTCTCACTGGAGGAACGGGATTCATAGGCCGGCACCTGGCAGCCAGGCTTTCGGAAGAGGGACACCGGGTCCGGTGCCTCGTGCGAAGCTTGGAAAAAGCTTCCTGGATGAGAGATTACCCTGGTCTCGAACCGGTCCCGGGAGATATCCTGGACGGTGCGTCCTGGCGCCCCTGGATCGGCCGGTCGGAGCTTGTCTATCACCTCGCAGGGTGCACCGCCGCCCTGCGGCGGGAAGAATATTTCAGTGTCAACGGCCACGGAACAGGCAATATTGCCGAGGCGGCCTCTCTCTCCACCGCCGAAGGACCAAAAGTGGTTTACCTTAGTTCGCTTTCCGTGGCCGGGCCGCACACTTCTTCAGGTCCGGCCGCAGAAGTCGAGGATCCACGGCCGATAAGCAGTTACGGAGAGAGCAAACTGTTGGGTGAGAAAATGCTGCGGCACCATTGCCGGCGCACTCCTTGGACTATCCTCCGGGCCCCGGCGGTGTACGGGCCCTTCGACCGGGACCTCGGCCTCTATTTCAGGATGGCCGCGAAGGGATGTATCCCGAACATCGCGGGAGGGAAGATAGAACTCTCCCTCATACATGTCGAGGATTTGACTGAGGCCCTGCTCCTGGCGGGATTCACACCCGCCTCAGATGCTGAAATCTTTAATGTGTCCGACGGGAACACATACACCGGTGTGGAAATTGCTCGGACTTTGCAGGAAATATTGGGAAAGGGGTTGATCCTCCCCATCCCAGGGGTGATAATGAAAATGGCAGGTTTGTGCGGTGATTTCAGCACTTGGGCCAGGGGCTCACCGGCAATTTTAGACAGCCGGAAGGCAAAAGAGGCCACTCAAAAAGGGTGGGTCTGCAGGATCGACAAGATCAAATCGAGATTGAACTATTCCCCGAGGATAGGACTGAAGGAGGGTTTCTCTTCGACTTATGGCTGGTACAGAAGTGAGGGGTGGATTTAACCGGGGTGTTCTGGGAGGCCGGAGTCACAGCCCGGCCCGCAACGGGAATGGAGCGGGGAGCGACGTTGGCCGCGGATAAGAGGAAAGTTTCTCAAGCGCTCATTTTGGCCGCCGGCAGGGGGAGCAGGCTCGACAGTGGAGTCCCCAAGCCCCTCTTTCCCATCCTGGGATTGCCGCTCCTGGCCCGGACACTTTTTTCCCTGGAGGCGGCTCACATCACCGACGCATACATCGTTCTGGGGTATCGAGGCGACGAG
>JAUVQV010000192.1 GCA_030597995.1 Candidatus Rokuibacteriota bacterium | reverse complement strand
GTGCTCCCTGGAGCGAACTTCGAAAGAGGTCGGGGGTACCCCACTCAGCGAGCGGGAGCGGGCCACGCAGTGGCCGAAGGCGCGTGTCTGAGGCCGCAAGGCCGAGTTTGCGCCTTCGAGCGGACGGGAGTTGTAGTGGGGTCCGACCTCTTTCGCCGAGAGCGCCAGGGGGGACCCCCGGTGAGCCTTCCATCAGAGAGGTGTTCCCTGGGGGAACACCTCCTCCTCTGGTGTGCTAAAAGTGATAGTGGTGGGGACAGTCCGCCTGATAGATCCGGTGGTAGCCCTCTGCCATGTCCGGGGACAGCCAGGGGCGGATGGCGCCGAGGGCGGCAGTCAGATCGGCCTGCGTCACCTTCTGACGCCCCGCCTCGATGGCGGCGAGAGCGGCCTTCTTCACCAGGCTCTCCAGGTCCCAGCCGACGTAGCCCTCAGTCCGCCGGGCGAGCTCTTTGAGGTCAAGCTTCCCATTCGTGGAGACCCGCCCGGTATAAATGGCGAGGATTTCTCTCCGCGCATCCCCATCCGGCGGGGGCAGAAAAATCTTCCGGTTGAAACGGCTCTTCTCCTTGATAAGCGTCTGGTCAACTACATCAATCCGGTAGCACCCTCCCAGGAGCGTTACTTTCCTGTTTTTCTGGAGACGGTCGATCTCACGAATGAGGGTGGCGGTCAATTTCAGATCCGCGAAGGTAGGCGGCTTGCCCCGTTCACTCCCCGGCACCCACTCATAGCTCGCCCCGGCCCGGGGGGCCAACCAGTCAATATCCGAGACATAGAGAATGGCCGGCGCCTCCTTCTCTGTTTCCCTGAAGGCCTCGACCAGTTCCCGGCCCTTCCCCAGCATCTCCGGGCCGGAGATGTACGCGAAGGTGACGCCGGCTTCGGTGGCGCTGGCCTCGGCCAGCATGGTCATTCCGGTCCCGAGTGGACCCCACAGGATCACCCCGGCCGGGGGTTCCAGACCCATGGCGGCCATCTCCTGCCCTCTCTGGAGCGGAAGACAAACCATCTCCCGGAGTGCGGCCTTGGCTGCCGCATAGCCGCCGATATCGGCCCACTGCAGTCGCGGGCTGCGGATCTCATAAAAAATCTTCTCTAATTTTCTGTGCATGCGCTCGCTGTTATACTACCGGGTACAGAATCTGATACGGTCAATGAGGGGGCGCGGTTACCATTTTTCCTCAAGAATCCAGGATCTTTCCAGGTGCCCGGCAGGTACCCACGGGCTTATCTTTTTTCCAGGACGAAGAGGAGCTGGCCTTCAACGACCGGATCGTTGAGCTTGACGCAAAGTTCAACTATCTGCCCTTCAAAAGGGGCCAAAATGGCATTTTCCATTTTCATGGCCTCGAGATTGGCGATCTCTTCCCCGTAGTGGACAATGTCGCCGACACCGACTATTCCCCGCTCCGAGTTTCCTATTCTCCAGACATTTCCGTTCATTGGGGCCCCGATTTCATTCGGCCCCGCTGTCATGCGAACCTCGAGCCTCTTCAACCGCGGAGTTTCAACGGTGTACACTCGGGTCTTGTTGTTGACCCGCATGACGACATGGATCAACCCTTCATGCTCCGCCCCGACGGAGACCAGCTCTATGCAATAGGGCTTCCCCCAGAGTTCGAACTCCACCTTGTCGCCGGGGTTCCGAAGCCCTTCCCTCCAGACGTTGGTGGGCAAAACCAGGGGTGTTTCTCCGTACTCCTCGCGGAAGGAGATCATCCCCAGGGCATCCTTGGGATGCATTAGGTAGAGTGCATACTCCTCTTCCGTCGGATCCCGGCCGAGCAGTTCCACAAGGTTTCTCCGGAGCTTGTCGAGGTCGTCCGCCTCCAGGGTGTCCAGGGGAGAGAGTTCCTTGCGTTCCTTGATCTTCGCGTTCCACTCTTCACCGAATGTGCTCCGGTAGACCCACTCGGCCGGGAAGCCCACCGGAAGCTTCCCGTAAGATCCGAGAAGCAGGTTCTTGAAATCTCCGGGGGCGGTGCTGAAGAGTCCGAGGAGTTCTTCCTGCTCGTGAGTATCCATCGCTTCGAAGTCCTGCGACTTCTCCTCGATAAATTTTGTGAGCAGCCCGATGAGGTGACGGACCCCGGCGCGGCCCCTTTCCTTCTCATACTTGTTGACAATTCCGCTGCAGGTAACCCAGGTAACCTGAGAGCCGGGGGTGACATCAAAATATTTGACAATCCTGTTGTACAGGGACATCACCTTCAGGATCTCCGGCATCAGATGCAGGAACCCGCCCTTCGCCGCCTGCTCAAATGAGCTCGGGAACGCGCCCCCGGGCATTCGGTGCTGGGTGACGGTGTAGTCAAATCCCCGGAACGGCGATTCCGCCCAGGCGTAGTGACTGATCCACGCCCGCGCCCTTTGCACCGCATCTTCAGCCTTGTCCCGGCTGAGGTGCACCGGAATGCCCGATTCTTCGAGGTAGGCCTGAAGACTCAGTATCGGCGCCTGGCCATAAAAACGCACCAGCGAGTCTTCCTCCACATCGAGGAGCTTGGCGCCGGCCCGAGCCGCGGCCAGGAGCGCCGGCAGCGCGAGCCCATCAGTGGAATGCCGGTGATACTGCACCACCAGCTCGGGGTATTTCTGCTTGATAGCATCCACGAGGCTGCGGATCCTCTGCGGGCTGCCGACCCCGGCCATATCCTTGATGCACAGGATTATTTCATCGGTGCCGCCGCAGAGGTCTACGATATCGCGAGCCACGCTGAGGTAGTATTCATTCGTGGTCCACTCCGCCTGGGTGAACGAAATGGCCGGCTCAAAGAGTCTCCCCCTGTGCATCACCACTTCCGCCACGGCGCGCATGTTTCTGATGTCATTAAGAAAGGAAAAGCACCTCCAGATGTCGATGTCCACGCGGGCCACGACGTACTCGATGACATTCCTCGGATACGGGCGATACCCCCAGAGATTCGTCTCCCGGATAAGGGTCTGCAGGAGCACATTCGGCATCAGCTCCCGGAGCCATTCCAGTTCCTCAAATGGGCTCTCCCGTCGGTTCATCACCCCGACATGCCAGCGGGCGCCGCCATGGCATTCGGCGCTGAAAAGCCCCATTTCGTTGTATGCGGGAGCGAGGGTGGCGAGGTCCGAGATGCGGTGGCGGTTCTTGTAGTCGGACTGCCCGGCGTCGCGCATCCCGGTCGACGTCAGGGCCACTCCCTCGAGCGAGCGCACCTTCCCGATGATGTCCCGGGAGGACATCCCCGGCCTTACAAACACATACTCTTTCTCAATCATGTTATATGAATAGGATCAACCCTAACGTTGTTAACCTATATTCCTACATCCATTCTTGTGGTCCCAGCGCCGATATCTCGGCCACATAGCGCGCGATCTTGAGCACCTCGTCTTCGCTGTCCCTCTCCTGAAACATGGAGATGAGCT
>JAUVQV010000240.1 GCA_030597995.1 Candidatus Rokuibacteriota bacterium | reverse complement strand
CGGTCGAGGCCGCCCTGGCCTCGGACCGGACCTACCAGAACAGCGAACGGATTTGCACCCTCTCATTCGAGTACAAGGAGCTCACCACGAGCCTGGCCTATCTCTACGACGAGTGGGCCAAGCTCCAGGAGGAGTTGGAGGAGCTGGGCACCGGTGGATAAGGAAAAAACAAGGAGCGGCACCACTGATGGTGTTACAATGTGTTGCTCCACGGAAAAATGAATCTGATAGACAGTGTTGGGCAGGATGTCCCTTATGCATATAACGGATGCTCTGCTTCAGGAGGATGTGGCTATGCCGTCATTCGACATCGTTTCCAAGGTTGACATGCAGGAGGTGGACAACGCGGTGAACCAGTCGAAAAAAGAGATCGTCCAGAGATTCGATTTCAAAAGAAGCAAGAGTGAAATAGATCTCAAGGAAGGGACTATCGTCATCCTGGCAGATGACGATTTCAAACTGAAGGCGGTAATCGACATCCTGCTGTCCAAGGCGGTTCGGAGAGGGCTGTCGTCGAGGACCCTCGATTTTGGCAAGGTGGAAAAAGCCTCCGGGGGAATGGTGCGACAGGTCATTACCATCAAACAGGGGATCTCCAAAGAGAAAGGAAGGGAGATCAACAAGATCATCAAGAATGCAAAGCTGAAGGTTCAGTCCCAAATGCAGGATGACCAGGTGAGGGTTTCCGGAAAAAAGATCGATGACCTTCAACACGTCATTCAGATGCTGAAAGAGAGAGATCTCGGGATCGATCTTCAGTTTGTCAACATGAGAAACTGATCTTTGTTGCCGCATCAAGTACCACCGTGGTGGATCGCTCCGGTCTGGATCCCCGGCAGAGAGAGGGTGTCGCGGATCCGGCCCGGATCGAGGTCGAGAAGATCGGTTGGATGGAGGGAGTATTGATATGGGGGCCGTCCTGGAGGCGGCCTCCCGGTAAGGCCTGCACCGGCTTTGGCGACTATCTTCCTTTTTTCTCTTTGGCGGTGATTTTGTACACCACACCCCGGTAATCGTCGGACAGGTAGAGTTCACCCTCCGGCGAGAGCTCCAGGTCCACCGGGCGGCCGTCCCTAGAGCCGTCGGGACGCAGCCATCCCGAGATAAAGTCTTCGTGAGAACGGATCTCCCCTCTCTCGTTCAGCACCACGCGCACCACCTTGTATCCGGCGGGGACGCTGCGGTTCCAGGATCCGTGGAAGGCGATGAACAAGCTGTCATCATAGCGGGCGGGTAGCCCGCCCCGGCGGTAGAACTCCAGGCCCAGCGGCGCCATGTGCGCGGTAAACATATACGCCGCCGGCTCCGTTTCGGCGCAGTCCATGCCTCCGCCGAAATCCGGATCGGGTGTTCCCTCTTCGTAACAGAAGGGCCAGCCATAGTGCGCTCCCCGGCGGATGATATTCAGCTCCTCCCGAGGGTGGTCGTCACCCAGCCAGTCGCGGCCATTGTTCACGCCCCACAGCTCTCCCGAGTAGGGGGAAAACTCCATCCCCACCGTGTTCCTCAGACCCGCGGCGAAGAGTTCATGGTTTTTACCGTCCAGGTCGTACCGGGAAATCGCCGCACGCAGTTCGCTCTTCTCGATGCAGACGTTGCAGGAGGACCCGACCGAGAGATAGAGCTTGCGGTCCTTGATCTTGATGGTGCGGGTGGAGTGTCCGCCCCCCGGGATGCCGGGGACGATCACCTCCGGTTTTCCATAGCCCAAGGGCTTGGAGAGGCGCCGCTGGCGGATGACCTGGTCTCCCTCCGCCACGTAGAGATAATACCCGGAATCCAGTTGCACGAACGCCAGCCCGTGCGGATGAGCCCGCCCCTTCAGGATGGGGACGGCCTCGTCCGCCAGGCCGTCGCGATCCCGATCGGGGAGCGCCACGACCTTGCCGGCCTTAGACTGGCTGAGAAAGAGCACCCCCTGGTCGTCGAAGGCCATGTGGCGGGCGTTGGGGACCTGGTCCGCGAATATGCTGATCTGAACGTCGTCAGGCATGCTGAGGCGCGCGCTCTCCCATCCTGATCGAGAAAAGCCCATGGCCCGGTGCGCGGTTCCGCCGAGCAATATGGATAGGGAAAGGAGCACCACTAACCGTCTCCTGCTCACCGTGCTCTCCAATATTCCCTCGTTCGCTTGGGGGCCGACACAGTTGCGCTCCGTCGTTCGACCGGGCGGCGGTATTTTAACGTTAGGGCGGTCCACCCGCGAAGTCAAGTGGAGGAAAAAAGCTCAGCCCCCCGCGGGGACCATCTGCGCGTCTTCTTCGGCGGCCTTCCGCCGGCCCTCCTCCACGTCCACGCGGCTGAGGAGGATCGTCCCCACCGCGAAGAACACTATGAGCGACAGGATGCTCAGCCGACTCTGCCCCGTCGTCTGGCTGATCCACCCGAAAAGGAGTGGCCCGAAGATGCCGGCGAACTTCGAACTCACACTGTAGAAGCCGAAGAATTCGGAGGACTTGCTTTTAGGAATCATCGACACGTAGAGGGAGCGGCTGAGCGCCTGGGAGCCCCCCTGTACGGTCGCGACCCCGACGGCGAGCGCCCAAAACTGCCAGGCGAACTGCATGAAATAGCCGAGAACGCTGATCCCGGTG
>JAUVQV010000238.1 GCA_030597995.1 Candidatus Rokuibacteriota bacterium | reverse complement strand
TCCTGAGCCTTTCCTACCGTCCCGACGACGTCCGTGAAGCGATGAAGCGGTATCTCCCCCGTGGCATGCTTCTCGAGTATGCCGTGGAGGAGGAGCCGTTGGGAACGGGTGGCGCGGTGCGCTTCGCCTCCGCGGGAAAGAAGGGGACCTTGGTGATCCTGAACGGCGATGTCCTGACAGATATCGACCTCCGGGTCTTATTGGCTTCCCACCGCCGCCGCCGGGCCCTCTCGACCATTCTTTTAACCGAGGTCGAGGATCCCACGGTCTACGGGGTGGTTGAGACTGGTCCCGAGGGGCGGGTACGGGGCTTTTTGGAAAAGCCGAGCTGGGAAGAGGTGAAGAGCAACGCCGTGAATGCCGGGATCTATGTCATAGAGCCGGAGCTCCTCGATTACATTCCCCAGGGGATCAGTTCCATAGAACGCGACTTTTTCCCGAAACTCGTCCGTAACAGGGTGCCCTTTTACGCTCACACCCACCGCGGCTATTGGCTGGATATCGGAACTTCGGGAAAATACCTCCAGGCGCACCGGGACCTGCTCAACAAATTGAAAACCGACTATTCCGGGTACCGCAAGGCCGGCCCGGGCCTCTGGATGGCCCCCCGGGCCAAATTGAAGACCTCGGTTCAGATCCACGGAACGGTCATGCTGGGACCGCGGGCAGAGGTCCGAGAGTCGTCGCAGCTCACCGGGTGTGTGGTGATCGGGCCGGGGTGCCGCATCGGTGAGCATAGTCTTCTGGAGGACTGTGTTCTCTGGGATGAGGTCGAAATCGGAGCCAGGGCGAAGTTGAGGGGATGCATTTTGGGAAGGGGTGTGCAAGTCGGGGCCCACGCTCATCTCAGCGGGCACGTGGTGCTTGGAGACCGGGCGGAAGTGCCGGCCTACAGCCAGGTGCGGGGTGAAGATTCGAAATAACCGGTGTGGATGTGACTCAGAGCGGGAAAAAAATAGTGATCGGCATGGATCTGGGGGGTACGAACCTCAGGGTGGCGGGGATCACAAGGGAGGGAGATGTGATTTCGCCGTACCGGGAAAAGACCGGGGCTGAATCCGGTCCCGAGGTTGTCGTGGAAAGGATAATCCATGCGCTGAGGAGAGTCAGAGGGGAACTCTCGGACTCAGGGTGGGAGATCTGCGGCGTGGCCCTGGGTGCTCCGGGGATTATTTCCAAGAGTGAAGGGATCGTGGTTTCATCGCCCAATCTCACAGGCTGGGACGATATTCCACTGCAGAGAATCGCCTCCGAGAAGACATCACTCCCGGTGTTGCTCGAAAATGACGCCAACGCCGCGGCTTTCGGTGAGTTTTGGATTGGAGCCGGACGAAACCGCAACCCCCTGTTGATGCTTACTCTCGGCACGGGGGTCGGAGGAGGGATCATCATTGGGGGTAGGCTTCTGAGGGGTGCGGATGGTATGGCGGGTGAGATCGGTCACATGACGGTCGAGCCTGGAGGCCGGTCCTGCCCCTGCGGAAACAGAGGTTGTTTGGAGCAGTACGCCTCGGCAACCAGTGTTTCCCGAAGATATTGTGAACTGCGCGATGCGGCCCGCGGTCATCGGAAAGAGGTGGCCCCCGGCTCCAATTGGACGGCAGAAAGGGTGAACCTCCTGGCTCGAGAGGGTGATTCCCTCGCTCGGCAGACCTTCACCGAAGCGGGTTCGTATCTCGGCATGGCCCTGGCGTCCCTGGTGAACATCGTCAACCCGGAGATGATTATCATCGGCGGCGGAGTCCTCCCGGCGTGGGACCTGATTATTCCGGCGGCCCGAGAAGAGATGTACCGACGCGCATTTCGGGCCCCGGCGGAAAGGACCGAGCTTGCGCCGGCCGCTCTCGGGGACCGAGCCGGTTATATCGGTGCGGCCGGGCTCTTCTGGCACCAGGAGCACGCGCTCGCCACCGGGTGCCGGAGTTGAAATGAGTACTGGGAGCGATAGGTTTTGCACCTGGTAGAGGAGCGGAGGGAAGATCAGTCCATGCGCAAGGAGGTCAGAAACTTTTCTATCATCGCGCATATCGATCACGGGAAGTCCACCCTCGCCGACCGCATCCTGGAGCATTGCGGTGCTCTTCAGGAACGGGACAAGGATGTCGATCAGTTTTTGGACTCGATGGACCTGGAGCGGGAACGGGGTATCACTATCAAGTCCCAGCCGGTGCGTCTCAGTTACCGGGCCCGTGACAGACGCCCGTACACCCTCCACCTCATTGACACTCCGGGCCACGTCGACTTCACCTATGAAGTCTCGAGAAGCCTGGCGGCCTGTGAGGGGGCTCTGCTGGTGATCGATGCCGCACAGGGGATCCAGGCCCAGACTCTGGCGAACTACTATCTGGCCCTCGAAAACAACCTCAAGATTATTCCGGTAGTCAACAAGATCGATCTCCCAACGGCTGATGTCGTGCGGGTCAAGGGGCAAATCGCCGATGTTCTCGGATTGAACCAGGAGGACGCCATCCTCACCAGTGCCAAGGCCGGTCTGGGAGTGGAGGAAGTTCTGGAAGCTGTTGTGCACAGAGTCCCGCCTCCACCGGGTAACCCTGCGGGCCCCCTGCGGGCCCTGATTTTCGACTCCTGGTTCGACAGCTACCAGGGGGCGGTCGTGATATTGAGGGTGCTGGATGGTCAGCTCCGGGTGGGGATG
>JAUVQV010000127.1 GCA_030597995.1 Candidatus Rokuibacteriota bacterium | reverse complement strand
GTGGGCCTGTTCACACTGTGGTTGGCAATTCGCCAGGATTATTCATGAGCACTCGATGGATTGTGATAACTCTATGACATAAAAGAAATTTTCTTGTTTGTCCCGAGTACAGCAGGGGCCTGATCAGCCGGCGATATCGAGTTCTTCGAGCAGGAGCGAAGGAGCCCCTATGTTCCCGAAAAACCTTAAGTCCCCGCCCACTTCCACTACCTTCAGAAATAGATCGCGGATATTCCCCGCGATCGTGGCGCCTCGAACCGGTCGGCGACGGCGGCCCTCAAATCCCGCCGCCCCCACCGAGAAATCACCTGAAACCGGATTGATCGTGTGGGCTCCCATAATCTCATCCACCAGGATTGCGCCTGCCTCACTCCTTCTCCATTCCTCGACCTGTCCCCTTCCCGGCTCCAGGTAGAAGTTCCCCGGGCTCGGCCGGGGGGGAACGGTAAAACTTTGCCTGAAACCGTTCCCGGTCGGCACTTCATCCATTTGGGAGGCTGTCTTGAGGGAATGGAGATATCCGCGGAGCACGCCTCGCGCAACCAGCACCTTGCGAGAAGTGACTTGACCCTCATCATCGATGGGCGCCGCGCCCAACGCCCCCGGCATTGTCGGATCGTCAACCAAAGTGACGGCGTCGGCGGCCTGCCGAGTGCCAACCCTGCCAGCGTAGAGTGACTTCTTTTTCAGCACTGCCTCGGCTGAGAGTGCCTGTCCCAGAAATGAGATAATCTGTGCCACCACTTCTCGATCCAGAATGACCGGCCGGCGGCCGGTTACGGCCCTCTTGGCACCAAGTTTGGAAACCGCCTTGAGAGCCGCCACCTTGCCGATATTCCCCCAATTGAGACCGCTCAGGGTCAGAGAGGAATCAGCCTCCCACCCCACCTCCGCCACGCCGTCCCTGCTGGCCACAACACCTGCCAGCAAGGTAAAAATCGTTTTTTCGTATGAGACATCCAACCCCTCGGAGTCCATCACATGAATCCGGCGCCATCCTCGTCGCAGTTCCATCTTCTTGATGCTGGAGATATGATGGTGAGTGTCACGTGCCTGGCGGATTACCCTCGACAGCCTCTCCTTGTCCTCTTCGAGAGAGCTGCCACGCACATCCTGGTCGACGAGACCGAGATCCGGAATGTCTCCATGAGCTCCGGGGGCGGGAAAAGCCTGCACATCAGCAAGCTTACACGCCTCGAGGGCACGCTCGACCATTTTCCCCAACCCGGTGGGAGAGAAGTCCTGAGTGTAACCGAATCCCACCTTTCCTCTCCTGAAGATCCGCAAACCGGCCCCTCTGCTCTCGGATCCCCGGTACATTTCCAGCCCTCTGTTGCGGTATTCGAGAAGTCGGCCTCGGTTCTCTCCGAGGTAGACCTCTGCTCTTTTCGCTCCACGCCGGACGGCGAAGTTTAAGGCTGCTAAGAATCTCTCCTTTTTTTTCATCTTTCCACAGTAGAATCCCACAGTGAATCTTATCCCCAGGCAGTGGGAGAGTCAAATCCCGTCGCGATCGGAGACATTCTCCGTTGTTTCCGTTGCGAATTTCAACAATGAATTACCTTGACACTGTTTTTTTCAACCCCTAAAATTGGCTGGATTAATTCTCTTGATGTGGTGTCGTATGGCTGAGAAATACCCTGCCCTCGTGGCCGCCTGTTGGCGAATACTCAACCGGTCTCCGGGAAGAACGGTTGTCTAACACCCTCTCGCCCCTCCGGGTCACTGTGATCGGCGGCGGGAGTTGGGGGACTACGCTGGCCAACCACCTCGCCAATATCGGTCACCATGTAGGCCTCTGGGTGCACGAACCGGAACTGGCGGTGAGCATCACTCAAAACCGGCAAAATCCCCTTTTTCTCCCCGGCATCCAACTCCACCGGTCCATTGCCGCGAGTTCCTCCCTGGCAGAGGCTCTCTCTGGTGCAGAGGTAGTGCTCTATGTCACTCCTTCGCACGTCGCTCGGGAAGTGCTGCGGCTCTCAATCCGGTATTTTCCCCGGGATATTCCGGTCGTCGTCGGCACCAAGGGTATCGAAGCTGAAACCCTCAAAACTATGTCCGAAGTTTTCGAGGAGGAGTTGCCTACGGAGACCCCCCGGCGGCAGGCTTTTCTCTCGGGACCGAGCTTTGCCCGAGAAGTGGTTCTGGGTCTGCCGACCGCAGTGTCAGTTGCCAGCCGGGATCCCGACACCGCCGCCTTTTTCCAGAACCTTTTAAGTACGGCCTCTTTCCGGGTCTATACCAATCCTGATGTGACCGGCGTGGAACTGGGCGGGGCTTTGAAGAACGTCATGGCCATTGCCGCCGGCATTTCCGATGGTCTCGAACTGGGGCATAACGCCCGCTCCGCCCTCATCACTCGCGGGCTAGCTGAGATGACCAGACTCGGAGTCGCGCTGGGGGCCCACGAGAGGACTTTTGCCGGTCTCTCCGGCATGGGCGACCTTGTCCTGACTTGTACCGGAGATCTCTCCCGGAATCGAAGCCTCGGCCTTCTTCTCGGTCAGGGACGGAAGCTTCCGGAGATCCTGGCCGAGATGCTGATGGTAGCCGAAGGGGTAAAAACCACTCTCGCCGCGGTCCGCCTGGCCCGGAAATTGGGCGTCGAACTTCCAATAGCGGAGCAGACCTTCAAGATCCTCTATGAAGACAAGGATCCGCGGAGCGCCTTACAGGAATTGATGGGTCGGGACCTCCGCAGCGAGGGGGTCTGAGCCCTTTCTGCAAACGGTAGTGAACCGGGTCAGGAGGAGTAGAATTCCAGGAGTTGGTCTACGGTGTCGCGCAACTTGCTTCTCTCAACCACCATGTCCAACAATCCATGCTGCAGGAGAAACTCAGCACGCTGGAACCCTTCCGGAAGCTTTTCCCCTATCGTCTGCTCAATAATCCGCGGGCCGGCGAAGCCTATCAAGGCTCGAGGTTCGGCGATGATGGTGTTGCCAAGCATGGCGAAGCTGGCACTCACTCCTCCAGTGGTCGGATCGGACAAGATCGAGATATAGGGAACAGCCGCCTTTTCCAGGCGCGTCAGGGCGGCGGCAGTTTTCGCCATCTGCATTAAAGAAAAAAGCCCCTCCTGCATTCGTGCTCCGCCGGAGCAGGAAACAATCACCAAGGGAGTGTGTTCGGAAGCAGCTCTCTCGATCGTCCGCGTCACCCTCTCCCCGACCACCGCACCCATACTCCCCCCCATGAAATCGAATTCGAATATGGAGAGTTGAATCCGCCGACCTTTGATCCTCGCTTCTCCACAGAGCAGGGCCTCCGTAAGTCCGGTCTTCCGGCCGGCTTCCCTGACTCGATCCCGGTATTTTTTAGAGTCCTTGAAACGCAGTGGGTCTTCGGTGGCAACATTTTCGTCATGCGGTTGGAAGCTACCTTCATCCACCAGGAGCTTAAGTCTCTTGGCCGCGGAAAGGCGAAAATGATAATTGCACTTTGGGCAAACCTTGAAATTGCGTTCCATCTCCTTGCGATAGATGATTTCCCGGCAGACATTGCAGATAATCCACATGCCCTCCGGTATCCGGCTCGGACGAGAGCCGTCTGGAACTATCGGGGTTTTATTTCTCTTGAACCATGACACGCTGCGCTCAGCCTCCTGTGGTGCCGACCTGTATTCTGTTCTCCTTACTGCGGAGGCAAGCCCCCCGGAAATTTACCATCCGACCCGCCTCTCTTGGAGGCGAATTAAAAAGTGTAGGTGCGATTCTGATGCATCATCTCGATGCGATAGGACTTTATCATTCGGAGTTCGTTTGAAATCTGCTCCAGGTAGATTGGCTTCATGTGGAACACGAAGACCGGTATCTGTGGTCGTCCCACCTTGCCGAGCTCTGTCTCGAGCAGGTTGGGGGTGAGATGACCGCTGGCTATTGCCAGCTCCTCCATACCGTTGGGGAAAGAGGTCTCCGCCAAAATGGCCTTCAGATCCTGCATCTTACGGGCCTCGCGCCATATTTTCTGGGTGGGGCCGGTGTCTCCGGTATAGACGATCGAAACCCCCGGCTCTCGAATTACATAGCCGTTTGCCGGAATGGTGTGGTTGACGCGAATCGGTTTAATCTCTATCTTTTCGAGTTTGGTAAAACGCCCTTCAGGGATATGACGGAATTTGAGAATCGGGTGCTCGACATTGGGGAGTCGGGAGAAATCCGGCCAAACCAGATCGTTGAAAATGTGCCGTTTCACACCCTCAACGATTTCCCGGAGGCCACTGAAGACGACGGCGTGGGTGTTACGCCCGGCCAGGTTATCCACCAAAAAAATGATCTCCTTGGCATGATCCAGGTGAATGTGGCTGATAATGATGTCAGTGATCATTGATTGCTCTTCGGGAGTGAAGGCTGCGGTCACCGTCCCGCCTTCCAGCAGCACGCTCCCGTTTATCAGGAAGCCGACTGAACGGTACCCAGGCAGCTCACTTCCGAAGCATCCCCCGACTTTGATGATCACAGGCGGTCTCCGGGTCTGCGGTTTCCGCTGGGGGCCCCGGCCGCAATCTTCTTTGAAAGGATCTCTAAACGGGCGAAGTCCGCCACCCGGTACGTATTTTGCTC
>JAUVQV010000193.1 GCA_030597995.1 Candidatus Rokuibacteriota bacterium | reverse complement strand
CATCAACTGGTTGAACAGCTATTCCCTTTATGTAGATAACCTGAAGGCGTACTGCGAGGAGCACATCTCACCGGAATGGCTGGACACCCGCCAGCGGACCATGACCATCCTCCAGAAGGAGTCTGAATTGCAGGAGATCGCCAGGTTGGTGGGCAAGGATTCTCTCTCGCCTGGGGACCAGATTGTCCTGGAGACGGCGAAAATGATCAGAGAGGATTTTCTGCATCAGAACGCCTTCCTTCCGGAAGACCAGTACACTTCACTCCGGAAGCAGTTTTTAATCCTGCGGGCCATCCTCGGGCTTCACGAGGCTGACAACAAGGCCTTGGAGCGGGGAGTGCCGCTGGACCGGATCCTCTCCCTCCCCGAGCGCGGGAGGGTCGCTCAACTGAGAGTAGTGCCGGAGGACCGTCACGGTGACATCGAGCAGATAAGGAAGGAAATGGAACGGGGGCTGGAGGAACTTCAGCCCGCCGAATGACGGAGGGACCGGAGAGAAGAGCATGGTGAAAGAATACCTCACCGTAAGTGATGTCGTCGGTCCACTGATGATGGTCCAGGGGGTGACCGATGTCGGGTACGAGGAGCTGGTCGAGATCGAGCTCGCGTCGGGTGAAAGGCGGGCCGGCAAGGTCCTGGAGATTACCAAGGATGCGGCCCTGGTCCAGATATTCGGCCGTTCCACGGGTGTGAATGTCTTTTCCAGCCGGGTCCGTTTTCTGGGGCGGGGCATCGAGCTCGCAGTTTCTCCCGACATCCTGGGGAGGATCTTCGACGGGATGGGGAGAGTCCTCGACGGGGGGCCGGAGCTCGTTCCGGAAAAGCTCCTTGACATCAACGGCCAGCCGATCAACCCCTGCGCCCGGGACTACCCCTCGGAATTTATTCAGACCGGAATTTCGGCCATCGACGGCCTCAACACCCTGGTCCGCGGCCAGAAACTACCCATCTTCTCCGGGTCCGGTCTCCCACACAACCGTCTGGCAGCCCAGATCGCGCGGCAGGCTCAAGTCCTCGGCAAGGAGGAATCCTTCGCCGTGGTCTTCGCGGCCATGGGCATCACCTTTGAGGAATCCAACTATTTTATCACCGACCTCCGACGGACCGGCGCCCTGGAGCGGGCGGTGCTGTTCATCAACCTTGCCAGCGATCCCGCGGTGGAGAGGATCGCCACCCCGCGCCTCGCCTTGACCGCTGCCGAATACCTGGCCTTCGAACTCGGCATGCACGTCCTGGTGATCCTGACCGACATGACCAATTACTGTGAGGCCTTGCGCGAAGTCTCCGCCGCCCGGAAGGAGATCCCCGGACGCCGCGGCTACCCGGGATACCTCTACACCGATCTCTCCACGGTCTACGAGCGCGCCGGACGGATCTCGGACCGGCGCGGCTCAATCACTCAGATACCGATCCTGACGATGCCCGATGATGACAAGACCCACCCGATACCGGACCTCACCGGGTACATCACCGAGGGCCAGATAATCTTGAACCGGGACCTCAACCGGCGCGGTATCTATCCTCCGACAGACGTCCTCCCGTCGCTTTCCCGTCTCCGAGACAAGGGGATCGGTCCCGGAAAGACCAGGGAGGACCATCCCAATCTCGCCAACCAGCTCTTCGCCGCGTATGCCCTGGGAAAAGAGGCTGAAGAGCTGGCCATGATCCTGGGAGAAGCGGCCCTCTCCCCTCTCGACCGGCAGTACCTCCACTTCGGCGAGGGTTTTGAGAAAAGATTCATTCAGCAGGGAGAGTACGAGAACCGGGATATCGGCGAGACCCTGGACATCGGGTGGGACCTTTTGCGGCCGCTCCCCGAGAGCGAACTCCGGCGCCTCAAACCGGAACAGATCGCGAAATTCCTGCGGGGCAAGGAACACTCCGGAAAAGATACGGATGCGGGCCAGGATTAACGCCACCCGGATGGAGTTGCTCCGGCTGAGAAAGAGGCTGGCACTGGCCCGCCGAGGGCACCGCCTTCTCAAGGACAAGCAGGATGAGCTGGTGAGGCGCTTCTTCCTTCTCCTGGAAGACTATCTCCGCCTCCGCCATCGGCTTCACCGCGTTATGAAGCTCCTCTCCGAGAAGAGCCTGGCGGCCCGCGTCGAGTCTTCCGCGGACGAGGTCCAGGTTGCAACCTGGCCCCATCTGGCCCAGGCCGGCATGACCTCAAAGACTTTTCTCATCCTCAACCTCAGGGTGCCGGCCTATGAGCTCCACCTGCCGGAGTGGGCCCCTTCGTACGGGCCCAATCAGCTCCCCGCCGCCTATGACGAGTTGGCAGCGGCCTGGCACAAGACAGTTCCTCTTTTAGTGGAGGTGGGACAGAAAGAGAAGGCCCTGGAGCTTCTGACGACCGAGATCGAGAGCACCCGCCGGCGCGTCAACGCGCTGGAGTATAATCTCATCCCCGAACAGGAAGAGGGTATCCACACCATAACCCTCAAGCTCGCTGAGGACGAGCTCAGCAACCTGACCCGCCTGATGCGGATCCAGGACATAGTGCGCCGGCACTAGCCCTCCCTCGTGTCAACGAAAGGCAGAATCAGGGCCTGGCCGCACGGGGAGCGCCCCCGGGAGATCCTGAAAGAGCGGGGATCGAGCCATCTCTCCGACGCCCAACTCCTGGCCGTGCTCTTTCGAACCGGGACTGCATCGCCTCCCGCCAGCGCCCTCGATCTGGGACTTCACACCTTGCGGGCCCACCCCACCCTGGCCGACCTGGACCGGGCCACCTTTCACGAGCTTCTGCGAATAAGAGGACTCGGCCAGGCCAAGGCCGCCAGCCTCAAGGCGGCACTGGAGCTCGGCCGGAGGCTCATGGCCCGTGAGAGTCGCCCGCGCCCGCGGTTTTCCGGAAGCCGGGAAGTCGCAGGGTACTTCACTCCTTCCCTCTCCAATCTTCCCAAAGAAGTTTTCCTGATTGTCCTCCTCAACGGCCGGAACGAGATCATCCGAGAACTCACGGTCTCCGTCGGCTGCCTGACCAGCAGTCTGGTGCACCCGCGCGAAGTCTTTCAACCGGCGGTCAGAGACTCGGCCGCCGCTGTCATCCTGGTGCATAATCATCCCAGCGGGGACCCGACGCCGAGCACCGACGACCTCCGGCTGACGGAACGTCTGGTGGAGGCCGGCGCCATCCTGGGGATCAAAGTCCTGGATCACGTGATCGTCGCCTCCGGAGGCTATGTCAGTCTCTTGGAAGACCGACGCTCCAAGACGCATTGACCCGGAGTCACGAGGATCTTTTACGCCCTGGCTGCGTTGCGCCCTCGTTTGCTTGTGCGGCGTACAGTAGTACGCCTCCGCGCTCACTCCGGCGACGCCTTGCCAGGACGCAAAATCTCTCTCGTGACTAACCCGGGTACGCCCCGT
>JAUVQV010000219.1 GCA_030597995.1 Candidatus Rokuibacteriota bacterium | reverse complement strand
TGCCTGGTCTTCGAAGGCGGCCGGACCACAACACATCGCTACTGGGAATTGTATTACCAGCCGGATTACCGTCTCCGGGAAGGGGAAGTTCTGGAGCGGACCGAGGAATTGCTCGCGGAATCAGTCCGGATCAGACTGATGAGCGATGTCCCTCTCGGGGCCTTTCTGAGCAGCGGGCTCGACTCGGGGCTGGTGGTGAGCATGATGGGCATCGCTTCTCCCGGAGCGGTGAACAGTTTCTCTATCGGCGATAATGTGCAGGGTTTCAACGAACTCCCCTTTGCCCGGTTGATTGCCCAGAGACACCACACAAATCATCGCGAGTTTCTGGTAGAGCCGAACGCGGTCACGATCCTCCCGGACCTCATCTGGAACTTCGACGGCCCCTACGCCGACGTCCCCTCGGTGCCGATGTATTACGTTGTCCAGCTCGCCCGGCAGCACGTCAAGGTTGTGCTCACGGGTGACGGCGGCGACGAATCATTCGCGGGATACGACCGGTACCAGGCGAACCGTCTGCTCCACCTCTATCGGTTCCTCCCCCGATCCCTGCGGCGCCACGTCCTGCCGCAGCTCCTGAAGCTGTTCAGGGAAAGCACCGCAAGAAAAAGCTGGCGCCAGACCCTGCGCTGGCTCAATTCCACGTCCCTGCAGCCCGAACGCGAGAGTTACGCCCGGGGAATAAGTTTTTTTTCCTTCGAGAACGAGCAGAAAGACCAACTCTACAGCCCCGGCTTCAAAGAGAAAGTCAACGGAGTAGATTCCCTTGAGGGCTTGCTTTCCCGTTACTGGAGCGATCACGCCCAGGAGCCCTTGGACAGGATGACCTTCACCGACCTCATGGTGCGGATGCCGGAATATTCAAATGTCAAAGTGGACCGAATCAGCATGATGCACGGCCTCGAGGCGCGAAGCCCCTTCCTCGACCACAAGCTGGTGGAATTCGCCGCGACCATTCCTGCCGCCCTGAAGGTGAACAAGAAACAGCGCAAGTACCTTCTCAGAAAAGTGGCCGAAAAACACCTGCCGCCGGAGATCCTCCACCTGACCAAGAGGGGCTTCGGATCGCCGATCAACCGCTGGCTGAGGGGCGAGCTCAAGGGTCTCTCCCACACCCTGTTGAAGAATTCCGTGCTCGTCAGAGACGGTTTTTTCAACCGGGCCTACATCGACCAGCTCCTCCTCGAACACGAGTCCCGCCGCATGAACAACGGGTACAAAATCTGGTCCCTCGTAAATCTGGAGACCTGGTACCGCATGTACTTTGGCCACTCGAACCTCGAGAGGTCCAGGCAAAACGTCCTGGATCTCTTCCACTCCTGGAGCTGAGCCTCCGGTGAGCGAGGAGACTTCCCCTTGACGAAGGGGGCTTTCATCACCCGGCTCTTCGGAGCGTGTCCCGGTGCGCTCGGTCTCTTCATGCGCCGGAAGTTCTATCCGCGCCTCTTCGCCCGCTGCGGGAGGAATGTCATCTTCGGGCGTCACCTCACCCTCCGCCATCCCGACCGGATCAGCCTGGGCGAAAATGTCACTCTCAGCGACCGGTGCGCCATTGCCGGCGGCGATACGGGAGGGGGGGTAATCGACGTCCGCAGCGGAGTATTTCTCGGCCTGGGAACCACCCTCAGAGCGCGCGCCGCCCAACTGCTGATCGACGAGGGAGCCAACCTCGGAAGTCACTGCCGGATCACTCCCCGGGGTCCGCTCCGCATCGGCCGGCACGTGCTGCTGGCGGCCTACACTGCGATTCCCGGCGAGGACGGGCGGGCGGGAAACGCCGACCCGGAGCACGGTCTGACGTCGCCGACGGAAATCGGGGACGGCTGCTGGCTGGGCGTACGCGTAAGAGTCTCAGAGGGGGTTCGTATCGGGCCCGCCTCGGTGATCGGGGCCCACGCCGCCGTCGAGCAGGACCTGCCGGCGTACGCCATCGCGGTGGGCCGCCCGGCCCGGGTGCTGAAAATGCGGCGCTGATCCCTGCTATGACCCGGAGGGGGCTTTGCTCATGGCCACGGCCTTCTCTCTCTTTTTTTTCGTGCGCCAGCGCATGAATCCCTGCCCCAAGGGCGAGAAGTGGAGCCTCACCAGGGAGCGACGCAGCGGTCCCCAGACCGGCAGCACCCTCAGGACGAGAAAAACCAGCTCCTTCAGGACGATCCGGAACGTCGCCCTCGGCACCTCCACAGGGTAGTGCGGTACCGGCCGGCCGCAGAGACGCATTATCCGCATCCGGCAGGGAATGCGGTTTTTCTTCTCGTCCATGATCGCGTGCTGGCCGAGTTCGATCTCCCGCGGCGGAATGGGCTGGAGGCGGAGCCTCCCGTGGTCGGACGCGGAGAGCAGGACGGCTTCCCCGGCCTCGGTCCTGGTGATGATGCTGGTCCACCCCCCGGGGGACCTGTATTTCCAGTGACCGGTCTCATTGCGGATCCACGGATCCCCCATGGCAAGGTCCGCAAACTCCGAGGTGACATCGAGACAGGTGAGGCAGCGGCCCAGCGGGTAAAGCCGGGCCAGAATGGTGACCGTTTCGGCCGGCCCCAGCGGCGACCGCCATTTAGAGCCGTTGGAAAATTGGATTTCCACGGTGTCGTGGGGCCAGCCCTTTTCGTCTTTCTGCCGGTACCGGACCTCCCGGACCGACTTGCGACCACCCCCGACGAGAGAGGCCAGCTCCCGCGAGGCCAGGCTGGGGAGGGTAAAGTGGCAGTAGAGCCCGATGACCAGGGCAATCTTGGCCGCCAGTTTCGAATCTCCGGCCTGAGCTTTGCGCAGAGCGTGAATCTGGCACGGCAGCCCGACCACGGCGAAAGGACCCTTGTCCCCTGCGATCTCCTTTAAGGCGCACAGATTCGGGGCGGTGGTGTAACGCGACTGGGCCCCGGCCAGAATCTCATCCCGGGTGCGGGCGATGGTGCCACGGCCGCGTGCCGGATC
>JAUVQV010000102.1 GCA_030597995.1 Candidatus Rokuibacteriota bacterium | reverse complement strand
TCTTCGACGTGGAGGCCGGCCAGGGCCCGGACCAGGTTGGCGGTGTAGCTCCCGATGCCGGTGCGGGCTGCGAGGGAGAGCCGGGCGTCAATCCCGATTCGCACCTTTCTCCTTCACCTGGGACGCCATCCTTTCCAGAAAGTCGTGGTAGGCCGTCAGGGCCTGGTGCCAGTTGTAGTTCTCGGCGACGTAACGCCGCCCTTCGAGGCCGCGCCGCCGGCCTTCCTCCCCCCCGGATGTCAGCGCCTCCAGCCCCCGGGAAAACTCCTCAAAGTCGCCGTAGAGTCTTCCCCCGCCGCTCCGGCCGAGGTGGGCGACCAGGACAGGGCTCCCTCGGTGAGCCAGCACCGGCTTCCCCGCCGCCCAGGCCTCCAGGGCCGCGAGCGAGAGACTCTCACGGCGCGAGGGGACGATCACCGCCCGGGCCCCGGCCAGGAGTTCGGCCTTCCGTTCGGGGCTGATGAAGCCCGGAGTGACGAGGTCGGGATCCCGTGGAAGTTTCAGGTTGATCTCCCCGGCGAGCAGGAGCCGCAGGGAGGACGGGTGCTCCTTCTTGTAGCGCCGGAAGGACTCCGCCAGCTCGGCGCACCCCTTCTCGACATCCACCCGCCCCAGATAGAGAAGATAATCCCCTGCCGGAGGGGGAGACTCCGGCAGGGGAGGAAGCTCGATCCCCGTGCCCCCCACTATCCACGGCAGATAGTCGTTGCGGAAGGTGCGGTGGACGAAGCGACGCTCCTGGTCGGTGTTGAAGATCAACCCCCGGGGGAGGTGGAAGAGGGGACGGAAGAGCCCGAGGTGCAGAGGTGGCTCATCGTGGGCCATCGGCACCAGAAGACTCCTCTCCGCGACCAGGGGGAGGCCGAAGAAGGTCGGCGCGTAGAGGTAGGTGAAAAACACAAAGAGGTCGTACTTGCGGCGGTGCGTGCGGAGGTGTTCGAAGAGTTCCGGGGCGGTAGGCCCCTGACGCTCCATCCACTCCGCCTCCTGGGTGAAGGTGTGCGGGCGGCCGTAGATCTTCTGCGAGAAACGCCCGAAGGCCCGCACTTTCCGCTCTCTGACGACGCGGAACCGCATCACCCGCACCCCGTCCACCTGACCCTCTCCAGCGGGGTAGTAGTTTTCCCACCGCAGGTAGTCCCGGGCGCAGGTAGTCAGGATGTCGAGATCGAATTTTACGGCCAGCCTCTCGGCGACCTGGCGGCAGAGTTCCTCCGCTCCTCCGTTGACCTCCCGCCCGTAGCGCTGGATAACGAAGGCCAGACGTTTCATGTATCAGGATTCTTCGTCGCCGCCGTCCGGAGCTGGTGACGGTACGCGTAAAAGTAATGCCCGGCGCTCACCAGGGAGAGAACCAGGGTCACCCAGAGCAGGATGGTCCCGGGATAACAGAACCTTCCGCCCACGATCAGAAACGAGATGGCCGTGATGGAAAAGCCCATTTTGTATTTTCCCATCCGGCCGGCGGCGATGATCACCCCTTCGGAAGAGGCCACGCTGCGCAGTCCGCTCACCAAAAACTCGCGGCCGAGGAGGAGCACCGCCATCCAGCCTGGCACCGCACCCCGTTCCACTAGGGGGAGGAGGGCGGCGGTGATCAGGAGCTTGTCGGCCACGGGATCGAGGAGTTTCCCCAGAGCAGTCACTTCACCGGTAGTCCGGGCGACGTACCCGTCCAGCCAGTCGGTCACCGCCGCGAGGAGAAAGACTGCCAGGGCGAGCCAGTTGTGCAGGGGGGAGTTGCGCACCAGGAGGAATACCAGCAGGGGCAGGAAGATGATCCGGAGAAGGGTGATTTTGTTTGCCGAGCTCATTGCGGCCTCGCTTGTCTCCAGTCCGGCGAAGAGCGGTACTTCCAGGGGAGGTTGGTGAAGATTTTCAATCCGTTGCCGTCGACGAAGGTCTGTACGGCTGCTTCCGGCGAGGGTCCGCTCTCGGCCCCGGAAGAGTTGTAGAGGTTGTAGTACGACAGCACCGTCGGGACGTAATTTCGAGTTTCTGAGAAGGGGGGAATGCCGTTGTATTTTCGGACGGCGTTCTCGCCGGCGTTGTAGGCCGCCAGGGCGAGACGAGTGTCCCTGAAAGTGTCGAGAAGGCGTTTCAGGTGGCGGATCCCCCCCTCCAGGTTCTCGATGGGGTTGAAGGGATTGGAGACCTTCTCGCGGCGGGCGGTCTCCGGCATGAGCTGCATCAGACCCTGGGCTCCGGCCCGGGAAATCGCCCGGGAGTTGAAATTTGATTCGGCCTTGATCACCGCCTTGACCAGGTTGCTGTCCACCCCGTAGCGGTTGGAGAGGTTCGAGATCTCGAGGTTGTAACTCTCCTCCCCCCGCTCGGCGGTGTTCGCGGGAGGAGGGGGGTTGCCGGCAAAAAAGGTAAATCGCGGATCGCTGGGGACGTTGCTGAAGTGGATGATCCCGTGCTCGTCGGTGAAGGTGTAGACCGTCGTTTCACCGCGCACGCGGGCCGGCAAGAGAAGGACGACCGCCATGACGGTAGCCCGGCCCAGGTTGAGAAACAACGCCTCGGCGGTCATCTGCTCTTCCTCGCCAGCTGATACCGCCGGACCGCCCGGTTGTGCTCCGCGAGCGTCCTGGAGAAGTGGTGCGAGCCGTCGTTGCGGGAGACGAAATAGAGGAAATCTTTATCGGCCGGGAGAAGGGCCGCCCGGAGGGAGTCACGCCCGGGGCTGGCGATCGGGCCCGGCGGGAGGCCTCGATGAAGATAGGTGTTGTATGGAGAGTCCGTCTGCAGGTCGCGGCGGGTGAGGTTGCCGTCGAAGTTCGCTATCCCGTATATCACCGAGGGGTCGCACTGCAGCGGGCGGGCGAGGCGGAGGCGGTTGAGAAATACCGCCGCTACCAGCGGGCGCTCCTGCGGCAGGGCGGTCTCTTTCTCCACCAGGCTGGCCAGGGTGGTGGTGTGGAGCATGGAGAGGGTCGGGGCCGGGGCGGTTCTCAGAAGATCCTGGAAGACCAGTGTGAACTGACGGTACATGGCGGCGATGACATCTTCGGGCCGGGAAGCGGCGGAAAAAAGGTAGGTCTCCGGGTAGAGGAAGCCCTCGGCGGTCGGTCCCGGGATACCGAGGGAATCGAGAAAGGAGCGGTCCCGGCTCCGGGCGAGAAACGCCTTGGCCTCCGTAACTCCGGCGGCCTCCAACCGCCGGGCGATTTCCTCCAGCCGAAGACCCTCGGGAAAAGTGACCGCGACCAGACGGCTTCTCCCCGAAGCCAGGGTGTCGAGAAGGGTCTGGAGATTCCAGGAGGTCTCCAGTTCATACTGTCCGGCCCGAAGCCTTTTCTCCAGCCTGGCAAGTCGGGCAGCCCAGAAGAAGAGCCGGGCCCGGGAGAGCACTCCCGCCTGCTCCAGGTTGCGGCTGATCCGCCCCAAATCGCTCCCCGGGTCTATCTGCACGACGATGGTTTTGTCTTCCGGGCCGACCGGCAGGACGTAAAATGCGTAGATCCCGCCCAACAGAGCGACCAGCCCGGCGGCCGCCAGGACGAGCGCGGCTCCGGCGAAGAAACGCCGGTCAGTCTTCACGGATGTCCCCTCTCTTCCCGTCCAGAAAGTTTTGGAGGATCAGGGTCGCCGCCAGGCGGTCGCGCAAGCCTTTCCTCTTTTTGCGGGAAAGATTCGCCTCCAAGAGGGTCTTCTCGGCCATGACCGTGGTCAGTCTCTCGTCGGAGAGGTGGACTTCCACCGGCAACGCCGCCTCCAGCCGCCTGGCGAAGTCTTGAGCCGATTGCGCACTCCTTCCCATGGATCCGTCCATGTTGACCGGAAGACCGACCACCATTTCAGAAACATTATATTCCCTCGTCAAGAGTTTTAAAACCTCGAAGAGCTTCTCCGGCGGCCGGGCGCTGATGCTCTGCAGCCCATGGGCGGTGAGCCGGAGTTCGTCACTGACCGCCACCCCGATGTTTTTTGTGCCCAGATCAAGCCCCAGGACTCGGCCGGTGCGCTTCACGGATGTTCCAGCATTTGCCGGGCCAGGTCCAGATCCTGCGGCGTGTTGATGTTAAAGAAAGTCAGAAGGCGAGGGTCGAAAGGGCGCACCTCCCCGGACTCTACGATCCTGTAGTTGATTCCCTCCAGGGCCTTCTTGATCTTGTGCTCTCCCGCCTCCAGGGACCGCTCGATGACCGGGAGGATATTCTTGGAGTAGACGGCGCAGAGCGGCTCCCACCCCTCTGCGAGCCTGGGGATGACCGCGTCGATCCTGTCATCGGTCCGGCTGAGGAGGTACGTCACCACGGCAGAGTTGAGAAAGGGCATGTCGCAGGCGACACAGAGAACCCACTGGTGGGTGGCCCGCGAGAGGGCGGTGTGTATTCCCCCCAAAGATCCGTGGCCCGGGCGGATGTCCGGCCAGACCGGGAGACCGAGTGGGGAATAGGCCTCGATGTCGAATCCGATCACCATGACTTCCTCGAACAGACCCTGGAGCAGGACGGCGGTCCGCTCCAGGATGCTCTTCCCTCCGATTTCGAGGAGAGCCTTATTGGTTCCCATGCGGCGGTTCTGGCCTCCGGCCAGAATGGCGGCCGAGGCCCCCGGCGGATAGTCCGGCACTGGTTTCGCGCTCCTGTGGTCTGTCATCCCGCCGCCGGAAATTTACGTGAGAGTGCCCGAGTGAGATTATTCATTATTAATATAATAATGTTCTTGCATATCGCGCCTTCCTATTTTATTATAATTATGTTAGCAACTGGAACGGGTCTGCCGCAACGGAAAACTCGCGCTCCGGAGCCGCGCGTCCGCGTCAGGCCGCCGAGATATCAGGGAATCGGCCCTTGAAGGTGCGTCCCATGCTCGGGATGCCGGAAACACCCGCAGGTACCGTAATGATATATTTCGACCACAACGCCACCACCCCGGTCGACCCCGAGGTGCTCGGGGCGATGCTGCCTTATCACCGCGAGCGCTTCGGCAACCCCTCCAGCGCCCATGCCTTCAGCCGGGATCCACGAGAGAAAAAAGAGGAGGCCCGGGCTCGGATCGCTTCTCTGCTCGGGTGCCGACCCCGGGAGGTCGTCTTCACCAGCGGGGGGACCGAGAGCGATAACCTCGCCATCAAGGGGGCGGCCTTCGCCCTGGGAGAGAGAGGGCGTCACCTCATCACCGCTCGGACAGAGCACCACGCCGTCCTGCACAGCTGCC
>JAUVQV010000053.1 GCA_030597995.1 Candidatus Rokuibacteriota bacterium | reverse complement strand
TTGGTTTCATGGCGTGAGATGGATGGGAGAGTGGTGATCAGTAGACTTCTGAGAAGGCAGAGGACATTACGGCAGTCCATCAATTGTTACGGTATCGGGCTGCACACAGGTATGATCATCAACATGACCATGCGGCCCCTGCCCCCGTCCTCGGGTGTGATTTTTCAGAGGCTTGATCTTCCCGGACAGCCCACCATCCGAGCCTCCTACGAAAACATTTTCGACACCAAGCTGGCGACTTCGCTTGCCAGCGGCGACGCTCACGTTCGTACGGTCGAGCATCTCCTCGCGGCCTTCGCCGGCCTGGGAGTGGACAACGTCCTGGTCCAGATTGACGCTCCCGAGATTCCGATCATGGATGGCAGCGCCGCTCCCTTCATTCACCTGATACGGCATGCCGGGGTTACAGAGCAGGGTGTGCCCCAGCCCTGCCTGCGGGTGAAGAAGCCGGTCGAGATCGCGGAAGGGAAAAAGAAAGTCGGTATTTTCCCCGCTCCCCAAACCCAGATCTCCTGCACGGTTGCGTTCAATCATCCATTGATTCATGAACAGAGAAACAGCTATCTCCACTCCGAGCGGAACTTCGCCAAGGAGATCGGCGCGGCGCGGACCTTCGGTTTCAAGCGTGATGTCGAGACTCTCCTCGCAAACGGTTTCGCCAAGGGAGGTTCCCTGGACAACGCCGTGGTGGTTGACGACTACCGGGTTCTGAATGAGGGGGGGTTGCGTTTCAAAGACGAATTTGTCCGCCACAAAATCCTGGACACCCTGGGGGACCTCTTTCTTGCCGGTTTCCCCTTCTGGGGCCATTTTGTGAGCGTGAGATCCGGACACCAGTTGAACGCCCTTCTGATCAGGAAACTGATGTCCGATACCAGGGCCTGGGAAGTGGTTGACGGGACGGGCGACGCTGTTCCCGCCGGTGTTTCGACGGCCCCGGAGAACATGTCTACCCTCGGGGATGCACTACCTGTGTAACCCGGTTACGCCTGGTATTACCTGTTCTCAAATCCCCCTCAATCCCTCTTTCTCAAAGGGGGAGGTTGGTGGTTCTCCTCTTCAATAAGGGGGAAGTCTTTGGTTCTTCTCTTTCTCAAAGGAGGAGATCTTTTGTTCCCCTCTTTAGCAAAGAGGGGCCGGGGGAGATTTGGCGCCCTGTCAATTCTCCCGCACGACCAGGTAACTATAGCCCCTTTTTTCGAGACTGTGCCCGGTCGAATGGGCCTTGGCCTTGCTCGTGAAGTGCCCGAGCCTTACCCGGTAGTAGATAGTGTTATTTCCCCGGTAATCGGTGATGTAGACCCCGGAAAACTCACGGCTCAGGAGGGCCCGGAGGTTTTCCGCGTTTTCTCGATTGAAAAAAGACCCCACCTGTACGGAATACGAGGGAGTGGGGATCGAGGTCCCCTTCGGCCTCCCGAAGACCTCCAGCAGGACTGGAGCGACCCCTTCCCGCACCATTCCCAGCCGGCGGGCGGCCCCGTAGGAGAGATCGACGATTCGCCCCTCGATGAAAGGTCCGCGGTCATTTATTTTTACGATGACTGCCTTCCTGTTCTTGAGGTGGGTGACGCGGGCAATCGTTCCGAGGGGGAGAGTGCGGTGCGCTGCGGACACGGCATTCATGTTGTATCGTTCACCGCTGGCGGTTTTACGCCCGTGGAAATCACGCCCGTACCACGAAGCCAGCCCCTTCTCGCGGTACACCACTGGCCGGGAGGGGGCGCGATAAGGCCGCG
This sequence comes from Candidatus Rokuibacteriota bacterium, assembly GCA_030597995.1. The sequence goes on along the minus strand of JAUVQV010000053.1, from coordinate 4,696 downwards.
GAGCGCAGGCCGACACCCCGGCCAGAAAGAGCAAGAGGAGAATGAAATGTTCCTGTCTGACCGTCCCGTTTTTCATCTTTGCTTTTTCGCCCGATTTCTCTTATTATAGGCTGGAATGCAGGTAAGCGGGGGATTTTCCGAGGGAGATATGTCTCGCAGGGCGTGGTCCGAAAAGTGTGGGGTGTTCGGGATCTCCGGCCATCCCGAAGCCTCGAATATCGTCTACCTGGGTCTCCATGCTCTCCAGCACCGCGGTCAGGAGAGCTCGGGGATAGTCGCAACCGATCATGCCAATCTCTACTCCCACCGGGACATGGGCCTGGTGGCGGATATCTTTCACCGGGATGTTCTGAAGAAGCTTCCGGGGGACATGGCCATCGGCCACAACCGCTACTCCACCACAGGTTCAAGCGAGTTTAAAAACGCCCAGCCTTTCGTGGTCGAGACGGGGTTCGGCTCCCTGGCCATTGCCCACAACGGCAACCTCGTGAACGCCATGCAAATTCGTAAAGAACTCGAAAAAGAGGGAGCCATTTTTCAATCCAGTATGGATACTGAGGTTGTGGTCCACCTCATGGCCCGGGCCGGCGGGCGGGACCTCCCGGATCGCCTGGTGGCGGCTTTGCGGCAGGTGAAAGGCGCCTACTCCATTCTGGTTCTTTCCTCCGATCAGCTCATCGCCGTCCGGGATCCTCACGGGATCCGCCCGCTGGTGAGAGGAAACCTCCAGGGGGCGCCGGTTTTTGCCTCGGAGACATGTGCCTTGGATTTGATCGGCGCCAACTTTGAAAAAGAAGTTCAGCCCGGGGAAATGATCGTGGTGGACCGTGGAGAGGTACATTCTTACTACCCTTTCCCGCGAGCCGCCCCGGCTCCCTGTGTGTTCGAGCTCATCTATTTTTCCCGGCCCGACAGCCGGATTTTTGGCCGAGACGTTCACGAGGTCCGCAAGAATCTTGGGCAGCGGTTGGCACGGGAGGCCGGAGTGGAGGCCGACGTGGTAGTGCCGGTGCCTGATTCCGGTGTCTCGGCGGCCCTCGGCTACGCGGAGTCCGCCGGGTTGCCTTTCGAGACCGGGCTCATTCGCAATCACTATGTCGGCCGCACCTTCATCGAGCCCCGGCAGTCCATTCGGATGTTCGGCGTGAAGCTGAAGCTCAACCCGGTCCGGTCGGTAATCAAAAACCGCAGGATAGTCGTTATTGACGATTCCATCGTGCGAGGAACCACCAGCAGGAAAATAGTCAACATGCTGCAGATGGCCGGGGCCCGGGAAATACATGTGCGGATCAGCAGCCCCCGGACGATTCATCCCTGTTATTATGGGATAGACACCCCCACCCGGCGGGAGCTCGTCGCCGCCTCTTACGATGTAGAGCAGATTCGGAATTACATAACGGCCGACTCTCTCTCCTACCTCAGTTTCGAGGGCCTGTGTTCGGCGGTTGCCGATAACCAGGAAGGTTTTTGCCATGCGTGCTTTTCCGGTGACTATCCCATTCCGATACCACTCGAAGAGACCTCTCAGTTGCGGCTTTTTGAGGGGAAACCGGCCTCGCGAGTCTACAGCATCTCTAAAAAATAGTCCGGCACTTCAGCTTAGTTTTCTCCCGCGGGGGTGTTGCAGAGCCTCGAGGGAACATCCGGGTGAGGGAGGACATGTCCGGAAGGGACAATAAAAGATTTTCCAGCTTCACCTTTTCCGTACGCTCCCTGTGTAAAATCATTTTCGGACTCGGGCTGGTTCTTTTTTCGCTCGGGGTGCTGGGGGCGGCAGCCGTTCTGGGGCTATTACTCCGGTACGCCTCGGAAGTGCCGCCGGTAGAAACGCTTCAGAGCTACAACCCCAGCCTGGTGACCCGGATCTATGCCGCCGACGGTTCTCTCCTGGCGGATTTCGCGCTGGAGAGGCGAATTCTGATACCGCTGGAGCAAATACCCAGGGAGCTCAAGGAGGCAGTCCTGGCGGTGGAGGACGCGGACTTTTTTACCCACCGGGGGTTGGATCCCAAGGCTATAACCCGAGCCTTCCTGAAGAACCTCATGGCGGGGGAGATCGTTCAGGGGGGCAGCACCATCACGCAGCAGGTGGCCCGGGCAATGTTTCTCACTCCGGAGCGGCGGATCACGCGGAAAATTAAGGAAGCCATCCTGGCCTACCGGATAGAGAAGCACTTTTCCAAAGAAGACATCCTCGGTCTCTATCTCAATCACATCTATCTGGGCCAGGGTTCTTACGGCGTGGAGGCGGCCTCCCACACCTATTTCGGCAAACGGGCGCATGAGCTTTCTCTCCTCGAGTGCGCCATCCTGGCGGGTCTGCCCAAGGCCCCTAACCGTTACTCTCCCTTGAACAATCCCGCGAACGCCGTTCGTCGGGCGAGGCACGTCATTGCCCGAATGGTCGAAGAGGGGTACCTCACCGTCGAGGAGGCAGAGGCCGGACTGGGAGCCGCGCTTATTCTCGGTAGTGAAAAGAAGGCCTCCGGGCTGGCGCCCTTCTTTGTGGAGTACATCCGGCAATACGTGGAGAGGAACTACGGCTATGAGGGCCTTTATCGTGGCGGACTCGCGGTATACACCACCCTGGACCCGGTGCTCCAGAAAGAAGCCGAGGAGGCGATCCGTGAAGGGCTGCGGGCGCTCGACAAGAGGCGGGGTTACCGGGGGCCGAAATTCCGCCTCGAGAAGTCTCAATTGGGGGACATCGAGGCCTATGTCAGCCAGCAGCAGGAGTGGCCGGAGCGGATCGGACCCGGCGGTATCTACCTGGGTATCGTGCTCTCGGTGTCGCCGAAAGAGGCGGTGGTCCGCGTCGGCCCCGTGGAGGGCGTTCTCCCCCTCGGAAAAATGCGCTGGGTGTACGGCCGCGGCCGGGAGAAAAAACTGCGCACCGTCCGAGAGATGCTGCAACCGGGGGATGTGATCGAAGTCGAGGTAATCGAGGGGGGTGACGCCGCGGGGAAGGTACAATTAGCGCTGGAACAGGAGCCGGAGGTAGAAGGTGCGCTCATTAACCAGGATGTACGCACCGGTGCTATCCTGGCAATGGTGGGCGGTTACGATTTCGGGAGGAGTCAGTTCAACCGGGCCACCCAGGCCCGCCGCCAGCCGGGTTCGGCGTTTAAGCCCTTCGTTTACGCCGCCGCCATCGAAAACGGCTTTACCCCGGCGGACATCATAATCGATTCGCCCATAATTTATGAGAATCGGGAAGAAGAGGCGCAAATAAAGATGTGGAAGCCGGAGAACTATGAGGAGCGTTTCTTCGGGCCGACCCGGCTGCGCGTTGCGCTCAACCATTCACGGAACGTGGTTACCATCAAGCTCCTGCGTGACGTCGGCATCCGAAAGGTGATCGATCTGGTGCGAAGGATGGGAGTGGCCTCACCGCTTTCACAGGACCTGACTTTGGCCCTCGGTTCCTCGGGAATCACCCTTCAGGAATTGACCACGGCCTTCGGCACGTTCGCGAATCATGGAATCCGCAACACACCCTACGTCGTCCTTTCCGTGGTAGACCGGAACGGGGTTGTGCTGGAGTCGCACCGCCCGGAGGCGCTGCGGGTGCTCGATGACGAGACGGCCTACATAGTGACCGACATGCTCCAGACCGTGGTCACCGAGGGAACCGGCTGGAGAGTCAAGGCTCTGGGGCGGCCGGTGGCCGGCAAGACCGGAACGACCAACGATTACGTGGACGCCTGGTTTTTGGGCTACACGCCGGAACTGGTAACCGGCGTCTGGGTGGGTCTGGACCGGAAGGAAAGCCTGGGCCGGCACGAGACGGGCTCCCGAGCCGCCAGTCCTATCTGGCTAAGTTTCATGAAGGCGGCCTTGAAGACAAAGCCGGCATCGGTATTCCGCGTGCCCTCCGGTGTGGTCTTTGTGAAAATCGATTCCCAGACCGGGCTCCTGGCTCAGGAGGAAGCCCCGGAGGCGGTCTTCGAAGTTTTCAAGGAGGGGACAGTGCCCCGGGAGGTGTCCCGCACCGGGCCTCCGAGGCCGGGAGATTTTTACCGCTTTGACTTGTGAGACGAGCCGGACGGCGGACGCATTGACCACCTGCCCACTTCCCAATGGATAGAGGCATGGAAAAAACTAGGGGGAAATCGGGTATGCTGATTCCAACATTGATCCTGGGTGTCCTCGCGGTGATCTTATTGTACTTGGGATACCGGAGGGGTGAGGGGCAGCACCTGATCGGGCTGAAGTCCTCGTTAGTGTAGTGTCCCGGGAGTTTTTGGCCATATTCCGTGCCAGGGGCTTCCCTCCGTTCACCACGCTGCGCTGTCGACCCGCGTAGGTGCGGCCGTCGGCTCGGCGGCGCAAACTCGGCCTGTCGGCCTCAGACAAGCGCCACCGTCCCGCCCTCCGGGCGGGAGCGCCGCCATCCGCACACGCGGGTACCCCAACAGCTCCGCTATGTTCACTCCGGGAAACCCCTGTCACTCCCCCTGCTGAAATACCCCCAACTTCTAAATGACAAGGTATTTTCGGGACAAGACACTAGCCCGGTTTATTCATGATGCGGCTCTAAGAAATTGTAACCATGCAAGGAACGAAAGAAGAGTTCTGATTACATGAAAAACAGACTGGATTATTTGGGCGTACCCAGGTTAGTCACGAGAGAGATTTTGCGTTCTGGCAAGGCGTCGCCGGAGTGAGCGCGGAGGCGTACTGCGGTACGCCGCAC
>JAUVQV010000210.1 GCA_030597995.1 Candidatus Rokuibacteriota bacterium | reverse complement strand
GTCCTTGAGGCCGTAGAGCATCTGGTAGAACTTCAGGTTCTCCTCCACAGTCAGGGTCCAGAGGAAATTCGGACTGCCGCTGGTGATGTTCACACGACCCCGAACCGCCTCCCCGTTCTTCAGGGTGTCCAGCCCCATAACGGTGAGCTCGCCGCCGTCCGGGAGGTTCAGCGCGGAGAGGAGCGAGAGGAGGGTAGTCTTGCCGGCGCCGTTCGGACCCAGGATGCCGTAGAGGGAGCCTCTCGGGATGGTCAGGTCGATACCGTGGAGCGCTTCGTTTCTCTTTTTGCGGAAGATCCCGGAGGTGTAGATTTTTTTCAGGCCGCGGGCCTGGATAATGGGGACGGCGCTCATCCTGGGTGCGGGCAGCGCTTTCCCTGCCAGGAATCCCGGCCCTCGAGCTCACTATCGATGGCGTTCAGGACGGCAAGCTTGTTCTTCGCCCACTCCGGGGCGAGGAAGATGTCCCGGTACCCGTCGGCGGTGAGGCGCTGGATCGTAACCGACGGTGGGATACGCTCCAGGAAATCCGCCACCCAGCCGGAGTATTCAACAAGAGAGGGGAGGCGTAACTCCCCTTTACGGTAACTGACCGCCATAGCCGTTCCCTCGAGCACCAGGAGGAGGTGGATCTTCAGGCCGGCGAGCGGCAGGGAGGCCAGGGCCCGTGCGGTGGAGTTCATGATCTCGGGTGTTTCCCCGGGGAGGCCGAGGATAACGTGGGCCACCAGGTCCAGTCCGCGGGCGGAGGCCCTCTCTACGGCGCCGAGAAAATCTTCCACCCCGTGCCCGCGGTTGATGCGAGCCAGTGTCGGCGGGTGGAGGGACTGGATGCCGAGCTCCAGCCAGACTCGGAATCGCCTTTGATAGTCTGCCAGAAGGTCGAGCACGTCGTCGGGGACGCAGTCCGGTCTGGTGCCGACGGCGAGCCCGATGATATCGGGAGAGAAGCCGACAGCCTGGTCATAGAGATCCCGCAGCCTTGCCGAAGGTCCGTAGGTGTTGGTGAAGGTCTGAAAGTAGGCGATGAACCTCTCCGCCCCTGTACGACGGTAACGCTCCATCGCCGCCCGGAGCTGGGCCGGCACGGGGGGGAGTGGGCCGGCCTGCCGCAGACGGGAGCCCCGCCCGTCGCAGTAGGTACAGCCGCCGGTGCCCCGGAGGCCGTCCCGGTTGGGGCAGGTGAAGCCGGCATCGAGAGGCAGCTTGGCGACTCGCGTCCCGAAGGTGTTCTGAAGGTAGCTCTTGAAATCGTAGTACCGCTTCGGGGAATTCCAGAAGGAGGGTTTCTCCCTCACCGACTGTTGGTTTGCGCTTCCCATACTCCTACTATATAAATGGTGTGCGAAAAGACAATGGGTAGGATATTGCTTTCAGCTTTCGGCGTTCAGCGATCAGCTGTGAAGGTAGGAAGTTTTTAAGCTGAAAGCTGACGGCTGACAGCGGACGGCTAGAACATGAGTTTTCATCCGGGAACGTACGATGTCATTGTGATCGGAGCCGGACACGCCGGGTGCGAAGCCGCCCTGGCGGCGGCCCGGATGGGGAGCCGCACCCTCCTTTTCAATCTGAGCCTCGACACCATGGCGCTGATGGCCTGTAATCCCTCCGTCGGGGGGGTGGGCAAGGGGCACCTGGTGCGGGAGATCGACGCCCTCGGCGGCGAGATGGCGCGACTCGCAGACCGGACCTGTATCCACTCCAAGACCCTCAACCTCTCCAAGGGACCGGCGGTTCACGCCACCCGGACCCAGAACGACCGGCAGCTCTACCGCCTCGCCATGAAGCGTGTCCTGGAGGCGCAGGAGGGTCTGGATTTGCGCCAGGGGAAGGTGGAGCGGCTCCTGCTGGAGGGGGAACCGGGGGGTGCAGGAGTGCGGGTGGCGGGCGTGGAAGAGGCCGGCGGCATCTCATACCGGGCCCGGGCGGTCGTCCTCGCCACCGGCACCTTCCTCAACGGGCTGATACACATCGGGAGTTGGCGCACTCCAGCGGGGAGGGCCGGGGAGGAGGCCAGCACCGGGCTCGCGCGGCAGCTCGCTGGGTTGGGTTTCGAGATCGGGCGGATGAAGACCGGGACTCCCCCGCGGCTGAAAAAGACCAGCCTGGATTTTTCACGCCTCGAGGAGCAGTGGGGTGACGATCATCCGCGCCCGTTTTCCCTCTCGACCCCGCCGGGGGATTTCCACCCCGCGCGGCTCCCCTGTTACGCTACCTGGACCACTGCCGATACCCATCGCATTATGCGCGAAATGATCGCACACTCCCCGCTCTACTCGGGCGTGATCCGGGGAGTGGGAGCCCGCTACTGCCCCTCCCTCGAGGACAAAGTGATGCGCTTCCCCGAGAAGGAACGCCACCCGGTGACACTGGAGCCGGAGGGGATAGACACGGGGGAGGTCTATGCCAAGGGTCTCGGCAACTGCCTTCCCCTTGAAGTCCAGCTCCGGGTCATCCGCAGTGTCCCGGGCCTGGAAGAGTCGGAGGTGATGCGTCCGGCCTACGCCGTGGAATATGACTTCATCCAACCCACCGAGCTGCGGAACACTCTGGAGAGCCAGCGCCTGGGAGGTCTCTTCCTCGCGGGGCAGATCAACGGCTCTTCAGGGTATGAGGAGGCCGCCGCTCAGGGACTCTGGGCCGGGATAAACGCCGCGTCCCTGGTGCAGGGACGGGCGCCCTTCGTCCTGGATCGCTCACAGGCCTATCTGGCGGTCCTGGTGGATGACCTGACGACCAAGGGAACCCGTGAGCCTTACCGCATGTTTACCTCCCGCGCGGAGTGGCGTCTCCTCTTGCGGGAGGACAATGCAGATCTGAGGTTGAGGGAGATCGGACACGCTCTCGGCCTGGTGCCGTCGAAGGAGCACCGAGAGTTCCTCCTGCACCGGGGGGCGGTCGAGGCCGAGATCCGGAGATTGCACCTCACAAAAGTCATCCCCGGAGAGGGGGTGAACCGGCGCCTCCGCGCCCTCGGGACTTCCCCCCTGCAGGAGCCGGCGACACTTTTTTCACTCCTCAAGAGACCGGAGTTGTCCTGGCGGGAAGTGGTCTCGCTTCACAACGACCGGGCAGAAGAGCCGACCGCCGCTGTGATCTTTCAG
>JAUVQV010000182.1 GCA_030597995.1 Candidatus Rokuibacteriota bacterium | reverse complement strand
GTTGACCAGGCTGGAGAACCATCAGTACCCTTCCTACAGCGGGAAATCCACCTTTCGGGAGGCGGTGGCGTCGTGGTATGCCGCCCGTTTCGGTGTCACCCTCGACCCCGAACGAGAGGTGTTGGCGGTGATCGGCTCCAAAGAGGGGATCGCACACCTCCCTTTCGCCTTCCTCGACCCGGGCGACGTTACGCTGATCCCAAACCCGTCCTATCCGGTCTACAGTGCCGCGACTCTTATCGCGGGCGGGGAACCGTACATGCTTCCGCTTCTGAAACAAGGGGGATTTCTCCCCGACCTCGACGCCATCCCGGAAGAGATAGCCCTCCGGGCGAAGATTCTCTTTCTGAACTACCCCAACAACCCTACCGCGGCCACCGCCGACCCGGCTTTTTTCGGCCGGGCGGTGGATTTCGCCCGGCGCACGGGGGTCATTGTCTGCCACGACGCCGCCTATTCCGAGCTCTACTACGACGGTCGGCGACCGATATCGTTCCTCGAGGCCGGAGGGAAGGAGGTGGGGGTAGAATTCCATTCTCTCTCAAAGACTTACAACATGACCGGCTGGCGCATAGGCTTCGTGGTGGGAAATTCCAGCGTGATCGCCGGCCTCGGTCACATCAAGGCCAATGTAGACTCCGGGGTTTTCGGAGCCGTCCAGGACGCCGGGATCAGTGCCCTGAGCGGCGATCAGAGACCGGTGGAGCGGATGCGCCGGCTCTACCGTCGCCGCCGAGATGTGTTCTGCCGGGGCCTGAGTCGTCTTGGCCTGTCGCTGAATACCCCGCTGGCCACCTTTTACGTCTGGTGTGAGGTGCCATCCAGCTACACCTCGGAGTCTTTCTGTACCCACCTGATTGAAAAGGCTGGGGTTTTGGGCACGCCCGGAAACGGCTTCGGGGAGCACGGAGAAGGGTATATCCGCTTCGCCCTCACCGTGGAGGTCTCACATCTCGAGGAGGCTGTGGAACGGATCGGAAGGGCGCTCTGAGAGCGCTCCGGCGGAACAACGGGACCTCGCCGTCGCAGTGGAAAATTGAGGTGCCGGGTTCGGCCGCCGGGAAGAAAACGGATGCCGGGTCTCGGCCCGGCCGGGGTCTGGAGAGGGTGTTTCTCGGGCTGGGGTCCAACCTCGGGCGATCTTCCCGACATCTGCGCCGTGCCCACCGCCTTCTCCGGCAGGAGCCGGAAATCCGTGTCCTTCGCCCCTCCTTTCTTTACAAAACCGCTCCCGTGGGGTATATTCGGCAGAGGGATTTTTTAAACGGGGTAGTGGAGATTCGAACTCGGCTGTCCCCGGAAGCCCTTTTGAATCGGCTCCGGCGCATAGAATGTCGAATGGGAAAAAATACCGCCTTTCCGGGGGGTCCCAGGAATATAGACATCGATCTGGTGATGTATGGAAAAAGACACCTCAGGAAGAAAGGCCTGATTGTGCCGCATCCGCGCTTTCACCAACGGCGATTCGTTCTGGTCCCCCTGGCGGAATTGGCACCGGGATATCTCCACCCCCTTTTCCGCAGGAGGGTAACCACCCTCCTGAAAGAGTGCCGGAACGTTGAGAGAGTAGAACAGTGGGGAGAGTGGTAAGGGCTTCGTGCGCGATTACTTCCGGATCCCACATCCTTCCTCGCAACGATGACAGGGTGTAATGGAGAAGGGGAAGTTTATTGTCATCGAGGGGCCGATCGGCGTCGGAAAAACCAGTCTGGTCAACCTCCTGGGCAGGAAATTTGCCGCCCGCCGGGTGCTCGAGGCAGCGGAGGACAACCCCTTTCTCCGTCAGTTTTACATCGACACCAGGCGTTATGCCTTTCAGACCCAGCTCTTTTTTCTCCTCTCCCGGTACCACCAGCAACTGGAACTCCCCCAGCAGGACCTTTTTCAGAAGGACGTGGTCTGCGACTACCTTTTCGACCGGGACCGGATTTTCGCCTACCTCAACCTCGACGGCAACGAGCTCGCCCTCTATGAGCAGATCTATGGCCTCCTCAAGGCCCGGTTGGTGGTGCCGGATGTGGTGATTTACCTCCAGGCCAGCACCGACGTCCTGATGGAGCGTATTAAGAGAAGGGGAAGGGATTACGAGAAACCGATCTCCAGGCAGTACCTGGGAGAGCTCAATCAGGCCTACAACTATTTCTTCTTTCACTACTCTGAAACGCCCCTTTTGGTGATAAACACCAGCGTGATCGATTTCGTGAAAAACCCGGCCGACCTTGACGATCTGGCAAATCAGATTCGTCATGCCAAGAAAGGCACCGAGTACTACACCCCGCTGCGCTCGGTAAAGCGATAAGGTGATCGTGCCCGTGGAGAGGACAACCGTCCAGACGCTACAGGAAAAGAAGGTCCGGGGGGAAAAAATTGTCATGGTCACTGCGTTCGACTACTCTCTGGCCCGGATCGTCGATGAAGCGGGAGTGGATGCGGTCCTCGTCGGCGACTCTCTGGCCCAGGTCGCCTTGGGCTACGACACCACGCTCCCGGTGACCATGGAGGAGATGCTGGTCTCGGTCCAGGCAGTCTCCCGGGGAACGCGACGGGCCCTGGTGATCGCCGACATGCCTTTCCTGTCTTTTCAGTTGGGTAGCCGGGAGGCCAGGAGGAATGCCGGCAGATTTCTCAAGGAGGGCTCGGCGACCGGGGTGAAACTCGAAGGCGGCCGTGAGGTGGCCGGGACCGCGGCGGCCATTGTGGCTATGGGAGTACCGGTCATGGGTCACGTGGGCCTGACGCCCCAGTCCGTGCACGCCTTTGGAGGATACCGGGTTCAGGGGAGGGACCGCGCCCGGGCCCGGGAGATCCTCGAGGGGGCCAAAGCCCTGGAGGAGGCCGGGGTTTTCGCCGTGGTGCTGGAGGGGATGCCCCGCAGTCTGGCCGGTGAGATCACGGCCTCCCTTAGCATTCCGACCATTGGAATCGGGGCCGGCCCGGAGTGCAGCGGGCAGGTCCTTGTTCTCCACGATATCCTGGGCCTCTTCCAGGATTTCACACCCAAGTTTGCCAAGCGCTATGCCGAGCTGGGGAAAGAGGCCGGGCTCGCGGTACGCAGTTTCTGTGACGATGTGAGAGGAGGGAAATTTCCCGATGAGGAGCACTCCTTCGCCTAAGCTCATCCGGACCGTACGTGAAATGCGGTCTTTCAGCGCCGAGGCGAGAAAGAAAAAAAAGAAGATCGGCCTGGTGCCGACAATGGGCGCCCTGCACCGGGGGCACCTGGAACTGGTCCGTGCGGCGAAGAGGCGTTCGGACGTCATCGTCGTCAGCATCTTTATCAATCCCATCCAATTCGGTCCCCGGGAGGATCTGAAGGACTATCCCCGGGACCTGGAGGGAGATCTGGAGGAGCTTCGCAAGCTAGGGGTCGCGGCGGTCTTCGCACCTGAGGTCCGTGAAATGTTTCCCGCCGACTACCGCACCTACGTCAATGTTGAGGACCTCTCCAAACGGCTCTGCGGG
>JAUVQV010000212.1 GCA_030597995.1 Candidatus Rokuibacteriota bacterium | reverse complement strand
ATTGAAACACTCCGGTAAGAAAGAAATGTCGCACGCACTGATGGACAAGCTGGACGATTTTCTCCTCGAGCGGGGCCTTCGGCTGACCGGACAACGGAAGCTCATCTCACGGGCTTTTTTCCAGAAACAGGGTCATGTCAGTACCGAGGAACTCCACCACGAGGTCCAGAAAAAAGACCCTCGGATCGGCTACGCCACGGTTTCGCGGACCATCAAACTCTTGGCGGAGGCCGGGCTCGCCACTGGGCAAAGTTTTGGAGAGAGCTGCATGCTCTATGAGCCCGCAGAACCACGCGGGCACCACGACCATCTGATCTGCACGCGATGCGGAAAAATCCTGGAGTTCGAGAACGACCGCATTGAAGCCCTCCAGAAGATGGTGGCCCGCAAACACGGCTTTCGTGTCACCGACCACAAGATGGAACTCTATGGGATCTGCCGCAAATGCCAGGGATAGCGCGAAGATCTGTTTTTGCGGGAGGTTATTGATAATGAGTATCATTATCTATTAGAGAGGAGCACGTTTCATGTGCCTTACTGAAGTAAAACGCGGACAGCGGGTCCGCATTGCCCGGATAGAGGACGAGACCATCCGCACCCAGCTCATCCGCCTCGGTATCGGTGAAGGGAGCCTTTTGAGCTGTTCGGAAAAAATCCCCTTCGGCCCCCTTATGCTCCGGCACCGGTGTCAGGAGATCGCCGTCGGCCGCAGGATAGCGGAAAAGATACTCGTCAGAAAGGAGACCGTCTCATGCCGGTAGCCCAGTCCTGCCACCATCATTCTTCCCACGCCGATGAGTCTCTGCCCGCCGGCGCTAGACGAATTGCGCTCGCCGGGAATCCCAATGTCGGCAAGTCGGTCTTTTTCGGTTTTCTCACCGGGATCTATGTCGATGTCTCCAACTACCCCGGCACTACGGTGGGGATATCCAAAGGACGGATGGGAGACTCCGTGCTCCTGGACACGCCCGGCATCTACGGCGTCTCCTCCTTCAATGATGAGGAGCGGGTGGCCCGGGACATTATTCTCAAGGCGGATCTGGTACTGAATGTCGTCGATGCCATGCACCTGGAACGGGATCTCTTTCTCACCCAGCAGATTATCGACATGGGAAAGCCGGTGGTGGTCGCTCTGAACTTTATGGACGAGGTCGAACAATCCGGTCTCACTATTGATCTGGATCTCCTGCGTGACCTCCTGGGTGTGGCGGTCATCCCGACTATCGCGGTGAAGCAGGAAGGGCTGGGACAGGTGCGAAGCGCCCTGAGGCAGGTCCACACCGGCCGTCGGGATCCCGAACTGCATAGCCGGCTTCACCAGATGCTCAATGTAGTGGGTTCCCAGGCCGAGGCCTTGATGGTCCTGGAAGGGGATTCCTATGTGTCTGAACGCCACGGGCTGTCGCCGGGAAAGGAACGGGAAAGCCTTTATATCCAGAGACGAAACAGGGTCAATGATATGGTTCGCCATGTGGTTGGGGACGTCTCCGGGCGAACCCGGATTCGGGAGGTCCTGGGGCGAGCCGCCGTCAATCCCCTCAGCGGCATTCCAATTATGGCCCTGGTGCTTTACGCCATGTATAAGGTGATCGGAGTCTGGGTGGCCGGAGATATCGTGGGAGTCACCGAAGAGAAAATCATGCAGGGGAGCTATGAGCCGTGGATAAGAGGGCTCCTCTCTTCGCTGGTGGACTCCAACTCGGCCCTGGGAAAGATCCTGGTCGGCGAGTTTGGTCTCCTGACCATGACGGTGACCTACCTCCTCGGGCTTCTCCTTCCGCTGGTAATGGGTTTTTACCTGCTCCTTTCTCTTTTGGAGGATTCAGGCTACCTCCCGCGGCTGGCAACCCTGGTGGACCGGCTCCTGACCTCCTTGGGCCTGAACGGCCGCGCCGTCATCCCGATCATCCTGGGATTCGGCTGCGTACAGCTCGGCACCATCACTACCAGGCTTCTCGGCACCTCACGGGAGAAATCGATCGCCACCACCCTCTTGAAGTTTGCGATCCCCTGCTCCGCTCAGATCGGGGTGATCGCCGGCATGCTGGCCGCCGTCGGCGGAGGACTGGTCTTTCTCTATGTGGCCGTGATTTTTTCCGTCTTCGCCCTCATGGGCACGATCTTGGACCGTGCCCTCCCGGGGGAATCTTCAGCGCTTTTTCTCGACCTGCCCCCCATGCGGTGGCCCCGGCTGGACAATGTGGTGCGAAAAACCGTAACCAGGACATTCTTCTTCATGAGGGAGGCCTATCCCTGGTTCTTCCTCGGCTCCTTTGTGGTGGCGGTGCTCCAGGTTTCCGGTGGACTCGAAATCTGGCGGGGTCTGCTGGCGCCTCTTACGGAAGGATGGCTCCAGCTTCCGAAAGAGGCATCCACGGCCTTCGTAATGGGAATGGTGCGACGTGACTTCGGGGCCGCCGGTCTCACCGGGCTGGCGATGTCCCCCTACCAGGTGGTGGTCTCTCTGATTGTGATCACTCTCTTTGTTCCCTGTATTGCGTCCTTGATGATCCTCTTTAAGGAGCGGGGGACATGTGAGGCCCTATTGATCTGGACCGGGTCGTGGGTGACGGCCTTTCTGATCGGCGGGCTGGTCTCATTACTCGTTCTCTGAGAGGCCGTACCGGCGCACCCGACAAAAGATGCCGCCGGAGGAGGAATTATTCAGGGGTCTGGGAATGATGAAAAAAGAAAAGGAGAAGAAGGCCGGGGAGCATATACCAAGGTGCCCCCGGTGCGAGCATGTGCCGGGGACCCCACATGCCTTACGGTGTCCCCGGTGCCTGGAAGTTCTTCCCACGGCCGAGGGGTGCACCGGCTGCGGCCGCTGCGCTGCCCCGCTACCTCAATACTAAATTACGACGGTCTGGAGCCACTTCCTAGAGCCGAGCCGCCCTTGACGAGCACGATCCTCGCGGGCATTCTGGTAAGGTACAGCTCGCGTCCTGGGGCGAAGAAAAATGGAAGAGCTCGCAAAAACACTTATTACCCTTGGAGCCTTGTTTCTCCTCGGTCTGGCAACTGATGCGATCGGACATCGTACCCGGCTGCCGCGGGTTACCCTGCTTCTCATACTCGGCTATCTGAT
>JAUVQV010000180.1 GCA_030597995.1 Candidatus Rokuibacteriota bacterium | reverse complement strand
GCCGCTAAATAGAGAACACCAATAAGAAACACCATAATCATAAGTTTTTTCATTTCCCTTCTCTTTGATAACGATCCTTTAGAAGACTCCCTCCCTGCCCTTATAGCAAGGAACTCGAGTTGAGCAAATCCTCCCGCTAAGGATTCTTACTGATCGCCAGGTTTAAACCGACTTGCGGGGCACCCTGGGAGGCTGCTTCCAGGACGGCCCCTATATCAATACTCCCTCCATCCAACCTATCTTCTCGACCTCGATCCGGGCCGGGTCCGCGACACCCAGCCGGTATCTGCTCTCGGCGATGGGGATGTGTTTCGGAGAAACACTGAAGGGCTCCTCCTTTCCGAAAAACTCCCGCCGTTTGGCCCGCAGGATCCTCTCCCCCGTGGCGTCTACGGCCACGGGATCTGTGCCCAGTACCAGCCCCTTGTACTCCCAGGTGTAGCGGGATTGAAAGTGGTGCGGTCCCTTGCCGTGAAAAAGGGGGGTGAGCATCACCAGTATATTCAAGCGGGTCTTGCCCCTGACCAGGGGCAGGTCCCAAAGTCCTCCCAGGTGGGCGCAGTTGTCACCGTGCCAGTCGGGGGGGTTCGGAGAAAACATGATATAGTTCTTGAGGCAGCTGCCGACTCCCGCCCAGTGGTGGGTGCGCAGCGGCCTCACGTTGATCAGGGCGGTTGATTCCCGAAACACCGGATTCCGGAGTACCCCTCGATCGTCGACGCCGACGTGCTTCCGGGCCACCCCGGCACCGACCACCCTCTGGAGGAGGATCTCTTCCAGCACCCGGGGAGTGGGCAGGAATCTCCATTCATTACTCTTGATCCCCACCACGTCATCGGGCCCGATGAGACGTCTCCAGGCGGCTGCCGGCTCACTCTCGCCGAGCAGGGCCGCGACCGCTTCGTCGAGCATCGCCGAGAGGAGAGCCGGGTCCGGGCGGCGGCGGTCCAGGACCTCCCGGTTCCGGATCAGCACCACTCTGGCCTTCCTGGCCGCCGGTTCACGTGCGGCGGGCTCGACCCTTCCCCGCCCGGAAAACCCCATTCCGGCCACCCCGGCCAGGGCGGCACCGACCGCTGCCGTGAGAAACCCGCGGCGGGTCAATGCGCTCTCCGTCCTCTTCACTTTCTGCCCTCGGGGACCAGGGGCGCTGCCGGACCAGTCAGTGCCGTTTCCACTTCGTCCAGCCGCCGGGCGGCCTCCTCCCTCTCCTGAGCCCCCAAGACGGCCATCAGCACCCTTCCAATGAGGCGAATCCCGGACCAGCCTCCCTTGTCCATCCGCCCCACCCCCCTGCGGTCCGTGGCCGGCAGGTAACCTTTCCTGAAAGTACGAAAGGCCCTCTTGGCGGAAGCCGCTTCGGGATACCGTACAATCAGCAGAGAGTACGGGACCGGGGCACTCTCCATTCCGGGGCTCCGGGCCCGATAGCGCGCCACGATTCCCTCTGTCCGCCGGTCGAGGAGAAGCGGGTTTTCCCCGGTCAGGGACAGATGCCGGTTGAGCACCGGCCAGTCGTGGAAATAGTGCACCTGGCTGGCCATCAGGCCCTTCGAGGGAAGCAGTGTGAGGAGACCCGGTGTGCTCCCCGGCCGCGGGATGGCGGCGACGATAGACTCTCCGAGATCCCGCATCGCCAGGGACACTTCATCGTTCTCGTCAAGGCTTATGATGGAGGAAAAAAAACGAGCTTTCCAGAAAGAGAGGCTGTTGCCGATCATTTCGGACTCCTGCCCGATTCCCGCGTCTTTGCCCTCTCTCATGTCGTGATGGAAGGCGCCATAGGCGTCCTTCGAGGAGCCCATGTCGAAAATGTCGACGATGATGTCGGGGGCGTTTTCTTTGGCATAGCGTCGGCTGAAGACGGTGCGGACGTTGAATGAGCGATACACCTCGGCACTCCCGTCGATGAGTTGATAGAGCGTCTCGGAAGAGTAGATCCCATCCGGCATCTGGGCTTTCCAGCCTCGAACCTCCGATGGGAGCATCAGTTCCATCTCCGCCGACGTCGCACGGTCCCCGCCGGCCGCGGCCATAATCCCAAGGAGAGCGCTCATGAGAATCCCCATCACTTTCCCGCTCTGTACTATTATAGGTGATCGGGCGACGGGGACGAAAGAATCAGCTTTCGATGCTCAGTCTGACCGAGTAACCGATAGGCCGTTCCTTTTCGTGGGAAGAGCATCAATGCGCTTCATTCTCCGGGGGGAGGCGGGGGTTGGGAGGCACCCGGGCCAGGATCTCAAGGACCTCATGTTCGTCCACATCCGACCAGCGCTCGTAGGCCTCTGCCACTGCAAAGTTCAGGCCGCTCCGGACATTGGCGCAGTAGACGGCCTCTACCTCATGTGAGAGGCGAGTCACCGCCTCCAGATGCCCGGTGGGAACGGCGACCACGAGGGACCGGGCGCCATAGTGTCCCATGGCTTCCACGTTTGCTCGCATCGTGACGCCCGAGGCCAGTCCATCATCAATGAGGATGACGGTTTTACCGGCCAGGCTGGGAAACGGGCGCTCGCCGCGGACTAAACGGACCCGGCGCTCGACTTTTTCTCTGGTTTTCGCGATGCCCTCTTCAACCTCCCGGCGGCTCATATTGAGCCGCGCCAGAAAATCGCTGTTGAGACGAACGGTGCCGTCGAAGGCGACCGCACCGTAGCCGGCCTCGGTATTCCAGGGCAGGGTGATTTTACTGACCACGGCTACCTCCAGGGGGAGTCCGAGCCGGAGGGAAACTTTTGCCGCCACCGGGACCCCTCCGGCCGGGATTGCGAAGACGAGAGCGGGAGTGCTTCCATACTCTCGCAGCATACCTGATAGTATTTTACCCGCCTGATCGCGGTCGTGGAAAATCCTCACCCGGCCCCGGAGTTCAGGAATTTCGATGATACCCGCTGCGTGTGGCATAGCTCTTACTCCTGTGAGGCCGGTCCCTTGCTCCTATCGCTTCACTCACGCCGGAAAGGACTCATACTGAAAAGCTGCTGGAACGCATTCATGAGGGGCATTTTCCGCGGGTGTGGCAACTTGTCAAGGAAGGCCTGGTGTCCAAATTGTGTCCACCCAGCCGTCAAACTGCATGTCACTCGGTACCGCTCCTGATAATGGTTTACCAAAATTGTTGACGCCAGCCAGGCCTGGGAGCGATAATTGATTTCAGTAACAGATCTTATAATATCCTAATGGTGAGTTATGAGGGAAGAGTTTCTAGAAGAGGAAAGAAAGATGAGACGCCTGAGGCTTCTCGTTGACTTCACCCGAGCCGTTCTCCTTCAGGCGGATTTATCTCTTTCAGAGTCCCTGGATTGGATGGTTCGCACCAGGAAGGCGGCTATCCAACTCTTTCCTGGGAAGGAAGAGGTCTATGATCTAATCTATACTCCCCGCTTTCTTAGAATAATTCATACGAGATTTCACACCCCGGTCGGTCCTCCAGGGAGCGGAGTCGTGGTCTCTTTTTAAAGCATCT
>JAUVQV010000014.1 GCA_030597995.1 Candidatus Rokuibacteriota bacterium | reverse complement strand
CATCGCCAGTTCCACAGCGCTCTTCATGCCCGATTTCTTTTCTTTCATGGCATAGCTCCTGCTCGAGAGGAAAACCTTTCAAGGGCGTTTCATCTTTGGGGATATTGTAGTCCCGATCTAGTATACCGCACATCCTATATCGGAACCAAGGGCTACTTATGGATAAGATCGGAGTACGGTGCTGGGGATATCCCCGGCACCTCACGACACATAAATAGGGAAACTCCTCGAGTTCTGCCTTTTCATCAAATGAAGGATTTGATATCATTCTCTTAATCCGGAACTCAAATGCGAGGAGGAAACGTCATGAAGAAAGAGTTGAGTATTCTGTCGCCGGCGTTTTCGGCCGGGTGCCTCGGAGGGGTGACCAACAGTCTGGCGGTCTGGATCTTTGGTGTGCTCGGCATCACCTCCGCTCTCGGGGTCTCCATCGCCCCGGCGCTCAATCCGCCATGGCTCTATCCGCGAATCGTCTGGGGTGGAATCTGGGGGATACTGTTTCTCCTGCCGGTGTTGCGCCGCTCGGTGATGCTGCGGGGGCTCCTGTTCAGCCTGGGGCCGTCCCTGGTCCAGCTCCTGGTGGTCTTCCCGGTGAAGGCCGACAAGGGAATGCTGGGTTTGGAATTGGGCAATCTGACGCCGCTTTTCGTGCTGCTGTTCAATGCCGTCTGGGGCCTCACGGCGGCCTGGCTGTTCACGATGTCCGAGGAGTGAGCCGGCTCGCCCGCTGAAACCGGAATCTAGATCGTGGTGAGCGATATCGACACGAATCGCCCTGACCCCGGTCGCGCCGACGATGCTAAACCGGAGGCCGTCGGCGAGTTCGTGATCTCCATGATCCAGGCCTTTTTAAGAACCGGGTACTACCTCCCGGATCATCCGCAATCGAAGAAGGCCAAAGCCGGTCTTTACGAGAAGTTCGTCAGCCTCGCCGGTGCGGCGGGGGAGATCACTTTTCTCCTCACGGAACGGGAGGCTCAGAAAAACATTTACCTCGAGGGGATCGAGGAAAAACCTCTCCGCCTGGAGGATCTGATGCTGAAAGGGATGGCGGAAACGTATACCCCGCGTTTTGTCAAGTTCCTGGAGAGGAAGGAGCTGATCAGTCTGAGTCTCAAATCCAAAATGGATCCGGAGGAATTCTCCCACTTTATCGATCTCATGAGCGAGCCTTCTCTGGCCGATATGCAGGGGCTCTCCGCCAAGGAGAATTTCGCCTCACGTCTCCGGGAGCTCGGAATTTCCCATCTCTCTTTCGTTTTCAACGAAGACTTTATCGCCGCCCAGCGCAATATACCCTGGCGGGCCGGTTTGGCACTCTCACGTCTGAAAAAAGATCTCTACCTGATTCCCATCTTCCGCGACTTGGAAAACGGGGAGTTGACCCAGGTCAGGAGGGAAGTCCTGGCCGACATTTTGCGGCCGCTTTCCGCTCCGGAGATGGTGTATGCCTTCCTGATGAACCTCGACCTGGTGGCCACCCCGGACCTGAGCGAGGAGGAAAGCGAAGACGAGGTGTTTTCCCTGACACGAGAGGAGGTTCTCGTGGCCATGGCCCCCATTTTCATCCGGGACGCCTCCGGCCGGGAAAAGAAATACCTGGAATTGCTGGGCCGCGAAAAATTCCACCGCATTCTCGCAAAGTTGTCCGTGCGGTTGAACCAGATAAACACGCCGGAGGCCAAAAGTCAGCTGGAGGAGATGTTCAACGCCGGTCTCATCGCCATGGAGGAGCTTCCGCCGGAGGTCAGGGACCGAATAATGACCATCCAGATGACCAGCAGTTTTATTGAGCAGCGTGACAAATATCTCAAGCACCTGGAGAAGTCCACCGACCCGGAGGAGTATTCCCGCCGGGCCCAGTTGATGGCCAAGATCATCCCCCATCTTTTGGAGCGGGGAAAGTGCGAAGAGGCGCTGCTGATCACCGAGAGTCTCTCCACCCATCTCCGGGAAGGTTCCGACAGAGCCGCGGCCGCTCGGGAAGTTCTGGCCGGCGTGGTCGAGGGCGACGCCATGGGAGCCGCCCGCCAGGCGTTTCTCAGGCTGTCAAAAGAGGAGCGGGTTTTTCTGGGGCGGTTCTTCCTGCTCCTCGGGCATTGGGCGGCGCCGCATCTGATCCGGATCCTTGGTGAGACCGACGATGTCTGGCGGAGAAAGCAGGCCACAGAAATTCTGGTTCAGATCGGTCCGATAGCGGCGGCCTCGCTCCTGGAAGAGGTGGAGCAGGGAAATCTTCCGCAGGAGACGATGGCCACGATCGTCCGGGTCCTCGGGGAGTGCACCGACGAGAAGCTGCGTTCGCGGATAACACGGGTGATCGGCGAGAAGATCAACGAGAAAGATCCGGATCTGCGCCGCGAGGCCGTGGCTGCCCTCTGCCACCTGGCACCCCGGGAGCACTTCGAGTCCTTCCGAAAGATGCTGGAGGATCCCGACCTCAAGGTGAGGAAAAACGCCATTCGCGGTCTCGGGCTCTCGGGTGATGTCCGCGCCCTGGACCGCCTGATCACAGTCGTCGAGCGGGCCGAGAAGTCCGGGGCCGACCGGGACTCGGAAGTGGCTGCGGCCATCGATTCGATGGGACGTCTCTTTGAAACCTGTCCTGAAAGCGGGAAAAGAATTTCCGCGGCCGTCCTGAGTCTGGCCGAAAAATGGTATCCCCGAGGAAAATTGAAGAGGTTGATGAGTCATGCCACCCTCCCGGTTCAGGTGCTGCTTGCCCTGGCTGAGTCCCTGGCCAGGATCAAGGGTGAGTCCGCACGGGAAATCCTTTTCCGGATGGCCGGCGAAAAAGAGAAGACCCTCTCTCAGAGGGCCGCCGCGGTCCTGGAGAGAATCGAGAAAGAATAGTGAGCGGCACTGTTGAAGGTTGTCCTTTCAGTCTCTGCGGCTCTTAGTTTCATCCTTCTCCTGACCGGCTGCGGTCCCCGGGGTACCCGGTATTCGAGTTTCGCCGACTACCCGGGTTTTGCCGAATACTATGCCGGACGCTGCACTGAAACGGAACCCCCGCCCTCCCCGGGAGAAAAGGAGAGGGATCTTCTTTTGAAATACCGTCCCCGGCTTGTTCTCCCTCCGGGAGGACGCTATCCCATAGATTTTTACCGAGACTATCTTCCGTTCACCGTGATGCGCCGCTTTCCCGATAGGACCGTCGTGGCCGCAAACGTTACTCCCGCTCTTCTCCTTGAGAACCGGAGCAACCGCCGGGTGTATCTGGACCTCGACCTGGAGCGGATTCGTGCAGCCGGTATGGACAGGCGTCTGGGATCGGCCTTGCCGCAGATTTCCCTGGAAGAGAGAAGGCCGGTTGCCTACGGCCGGGTCTACCGGGAAAGGGTCTTTTTCCCGACGGATGGCGGAGAGGAGCGCGTACTCAATCTCACCTTCCTCAAGTACCTCATAGTATTCCAGAGCAGCGGCCTCGCCGCCGACCTTCCCTGGAGCGCCAGGGTACTATTGCGTCTCTCCTCCATGGACCGGGAGGACTGGCATGAGCTGGACAACTTTGTGGCCGTGCACCTGGTTTTGAATGAGGAGGAGGTTCCCATGGCCGTGATTCTGGCCCAGCACAACCACCACCGGACTTACCTGATCGGAGAGGGCGTCCCCCGCCCCCCGGACGGGCGGATGAGCTTCGATCTGGCCCGGTCTTCCAACGAGATCTATCTCTCCTCGGACTCCCCGGAAGCGGTGAGACACCGCGTCATCCGCTGGAGCCTCTACCTGAAGTACCTCCTCAGCGGCGAGGACGGGCCGTTTTGGAAAGCCGCGGATCTCACCTACGGTGTCAACGCCGGGGGAGAGGAGTTTCTCTACGAGCTGGCCTTCCTGTCTCCCTGCGATCCCTTCTACACCGCCGAGATTCTGCTGGGTGAGGCGCGGTCTTTCTGGAGCTGGAACATCGGAAGGGACGGTCCGCCGGGAGCTGACTACTATGCGCCCCCCCGGCTGCTTCCGCTGGGCAATCTCTTGAAGTTCGCGTATTTGAGCGACGGGGACCCCGAAGACATCCAAGTAGTTGAAGAGGCCATCGACAGAGAAAGTGAAACGATCGATATCCCGCGGATCATGGAGCACGGGGGGAGGAAATTGTACCGGAACTGGATCCGGCTTGACCTTCCGAAATAAGATAGTCTCCTGCTGCCCCCTTGTGCTAGACTTCAGCCCGAGAAGGGCTCCTTTGCGGAGAGGGGTATGAACTGAAAGGCAGTCACAAACTATTTAAGCGGGGTGAGGATGACGAAAACGTTTCTGACGGTGTTTTGCCTGGCAGCTGTGGTAGCGGCCGGTTCCGTAGTTCAGGCGCCGGCCCAGGATCTCGTGGCCAAGGTCAATGGCACCGGCATTACACGGGTCGAGTTTGACAGGAACTTGAAGGCTTACATGCAGCAGCGGGGCATTCCCCCGCTGCATCTCGAGCAAGCCGACCGGTTCGGCAATCTCAAGATGGAGGCCCTCAATGTGCTCATCGATCAGGAGCTCCTCTACCAGGAGTCCAAAAAGAAGGGTTTCATCACCGATCCGGAAAGGGTTGCCGAAGAGATCGGCAAAATACAGGCTCGCTTCCCCTCCCCGGAGGATTTCGTGAAGGCCCTGAAGGAGAACGAACTCACCGAAGAGAGCTTCGGGGCTAATGTCGGACGCCGTCTTTCGGTCCAGACTCTGGTGGATGCCGATATCGCCAAGGGGATCTCGGTGTCCGACGAGGAAGTCAGCGAATTCTACACTAACAATCCGGAACAGTTCAAGAGGCCGGAGACAGTCCGCGCGCGCCATATCCTGCGCAAGGTCCAACCCGGTGCCGACTCGTCATCGAGAGATGAGGTCAAGAAGAAGATTGGAGAGATCCTCAAGGAGGCCGAGTCCGGAGCCGATTTCGCGGAACTGGCCGTTCAGTATTCGGAAGGTCCCTCCGCGAAGCGGGGCGGAGACCTGGGGTTTTTTCCGCGAGGGAAGATGGTCAAGCCTTTTGATGAAGCTGTTTTTTCGCTGGAGCCCGGCAAGACCTCCGGCATCGTCGAGACCCAGTACGGTTACCACATAATCAAGGTCGAGGAAAAGAAGGAAGCGGCGATCGTCCCGCAGGAGGAGGTCGCCGATGAACTGAATGGATTCCTGACCTCAGGGAAGATAAAGCAGGCGGTTCGAGACCGGCTCGGGATAATACGCAAGCAGGCGAAGATTGAAATCCTGATCGAGGAGTAACAGCAGTTCTTCGCGGCGCCGCATGCCGCCACTCATGGAAACTGCAACTCGCTGTTCGAATTGCGAGTCGGAAGAACACCGCAGCCAGTTCAGTTGCGAGCTGTTCGAATTGTCGAAATGCCGGAAGTGCGGGTTGACATTTTTATCAAGAAGTTCGCCGGTGAACTATGATGAGGTGTACTATACGGAACTGCGGAACACCTATTATGAAAACTACAGATGCGACTATGATCCGCGGGACTTCCCCGTGCCGGTGTACACGCGTCTGCTCGAGCGCCTGGACGCGCTTCCCGTAAACCCGAAAAAGAAACTGCTCGAAGTCGGTTGTGCGAAGGGAGTTTTTCTTGATGTCGCCGCGAAGTACGGCTGGGAAGTGGTGGGCATAGATTCTTCCTCCTACTGTATTGATTACGTCAGGAACTGTTTCCCGTATGAGGTCTGCCACACGCGGTTTGAGGAAGCCGACTTCCTCGACGAATCTTTTGACACAATTGTCGCAATCGATGTTATCGAGCACCTTGCCCGGCCGGGGGACCTCTTTGAATCGGCGGCGCGTCTCTTGCGAGATGGGGGGGGGCTGGTAATCCTTACTCCCGATGAAGACTCATTCGTGAACCGGGCGGCCCGCTGGATTTACCGGGCGAGTTTGAAGAGGGTAAGCTTTCCCATACGGGCCAACCATGGGCCGGATCACAAAGTATATTTTTCCCCAGCTCTCCTCGACGGCATGGCCGCGAAGTATAACTTTCAATTCCTGGACGGGTATCATTATTCTATTCCTCCGTCGCGCATGGGATTTCACCCCCTGGCGACTCTGGCGACCCAGGCGGCATTCTCAATTGCCAGGCTGTGCCACGCGGAACATAAAATGGCCCGATTTTACCGGCTGAAAAAAGGGAGTCAGCCCACAATCTCAGGAGTCCGGTCAGGAGAAGACCCAGCCCCGGAGAAAGCTCCATCCGCCGGAGGCAAGGCGGGTGAGCTCTCCCGGGCTCCGCACTTCCGCGAGGCGAGCCGCCAGATAGCGCGGACGCAGGTAGAAAGAGAGATACGCCCGGCGCCGCCAGGAATGCAGCTCCGATGCCGTAAGAGTCGGCGTCGAAACGATGCAATTGTTAATCTCGAAATCCTCCCAATCCTTCGCCGCCAACCAGCCCCGTGAGACCGCCTGGCGGTGGAAGGCGGTTCCCGGAAAAGGGATCGCCCCGTAGAACTGGACATAGTCCGGCCGGATTCGTCTCACCAGCTGCAGGGTTTCGCGAATCGTTTCGGTCGTTTCTCCCGGGAGGCCGAGAATGACATGGGCCGCAGACCGTATCCCCGCCTGGCGGGTCAGGGAGAACGCATTTACTATCTGGTCCACGGTGATACCCTTTTTCGTGTTGTCGAGGATTTCCTGGGCTCCCGACTCCACGCCGTAGGATATCACCCGGCAGCCGGAGGCGGCCATCAGCTGGAGGAGTTCGAGGTCGACCCGGTCCACGCGGGAGTTGCACATCCATTCGATTTTCAGACCGCGCCTCTGGATTTCCAGGCAGATTGCCACCACGTGTTTCCGGTCGAGAGTGAAGGTGTCAGCCCAGAAAGTAAACAGGTCCAATTGTTGCGTGCGGTGCAGATGCTCAATCTCCTCTCCTATGAGGAACGGGTCCCGGAGCCGGAGCTGGAAGCCATAGAACAAATGGGCGGTGCAGAATACGCAATGGTAGGGACATCCCCGCGAAGTGACGATCAGCGTGTGGGGCCGTCCACTCACCGGGGCGGGGTAGAGACGATGATCGATGGAGTCCAGGGCCGGGAAGGGGAGGCTGTCCAGGTCCCGGAGGAAAGGTCTTTCCGGGTTGTGTACCAGCGGCCCCGGCGCGTTGGGATCATGCCAATTCTTCCGGTAAGACAGCCCCGGCACCTTTTCCAGAGGCCGTGATTTCTCCAGCGCCCGGGCGAGTTCTGCGGCGGTGATTTCCGGTTCCCGACGGATGACCCCGTCGAGCCGGGAGTCCTGGAGGCTCTCTTCGGGGAGTGTGGTTACGTGCACTCCGAAGGCCCCGATGAATGAGCGGGGGAGGGTCTCTTTCAGCATGGCGGCCGTTTCGGCGTCACCGCGAAAAGTTGGCGTGGATACGTTTGTCAGGATGAAGTCCGGCGAGAAATCCCGGGACTCCCGCACCACATCCTCGCGGGAGAGATTCAGGGCGGTGGCGTCGAGAAGCCGGACCTGGTGCCCCTCCCGATGCAGAAGGGCGGCGGTTGAGGGGAGAGAAATCGGCAGCATGTTGTATTGGAAGGAGGAGAGCCGCTGCTCGCAGCGTCCTTCCCGGACATAGCGGACGCCGCGGTAAGCCGGAGGATTGAGTAGAAGTACCCTTATCCCCGGCATACGATTTTCGGCGCTTGAAAATCCATTTTATCCGCGAGCCGTTCCGGCGTGCTGCGCCATCCGGCTTTTACCCGGAGATAGGCCACGAAGCTCATCAACAGGACCGCGAATCCATCCGACAGCGTTGTCCCCGGGCGATAATAGTTGATTCGGACGGGGTAATCATTTCTGATGTTCAACCCGTGGAGGGCGGTAATGACCGCAATTTCCTGGGCGCAGCTGTATTTCCAGCCCGTGTAATAGCCCAGAATAATGTGAAGGCACCGGGCCCGGACAAGCCGGAAGCCGGATTCCACGTCCCGGTAGGGGAATCCCGTGAGCAGTCTTGCCAGGGCGGTCAGGAAGCGATTCCCCCAGACTTTGTAGCGGGGGTACAGAGAAAAATCCCGCAAGACCAGAAGGATGTCCAAATCCTCCTGGAGCATTTTCCTCGCGACCGCGGGGATCTGCTCGACGGGGTGCTGACCGTCGGCGTCGAGGTTGATCAGGATGTCTTCCGGCCCAATCTCCCCAAGTTCCAGGAGCCTGGAGGCGAAAAGGAAACCGCTTCTCAGGGCCCGGGCCATGCCGCGGTTGCGGTCATGCCGCAACAGATAGATCCCCGGCCGGTTTCCTATCCAGCCTCGAATGCGATCCGCGGAGCCGTCCCGGGATCCGTCATCGACGATGATCATGAGATCCGTGTGACTCAACACCTCACTGAAGACCTTGACCAATGAATCCTCTTCGTTGAAAACCGGAATGATTGCGATAAGTTTATTTTTTTTCATTTTTTCCAGGTGGCCGGGAGGAGGAGCACCAGGATAGAGTAGAGCTCCAGGCGCCCGGCCAACATCAGGAAGGAAAGCATCCACTTCCCGCTTGGTGAGAGCCAGGCGTAATTCTGGGAGGCGCCGACCATGCCGAGACCGGGGCCGATGTTGGAGAGCGAGGCCAGGGAGGCCGAGAAGGCGGTGACCAGATCGGTGGATTCGGAGAGGGCCAAAAAAGCGGTCCCGAAGCTGAAGAGGCAGATGAAGATAATGAAATAGGAGGCCACCCCCATGATATACACACTGGAAACGGGCTTGGCATCCATCTTGACCGGGAGGACGGCGTTGGGAAAGATGGCCTGCATGACGCTGCGGAAACCGACCTTGCAGGCCACATACACGCGGATCACTTTCATGCCGCCGCCGGTGGAGCCGGCGCATCCCCCTGTGAACATCAGGAGGACCAGGCCCATCTTCAGGAATGCGGGCCAGAGGTTGAAGTCCGCGGTGACGTATCCGGTAGTGGTAAAGATGGAGACCACCTGGAAGCTGGCTTGGCGCACGGTCTGCTCGTCGAGGTTCCCGGAGTTCCAGACCAGAACAGCGGTGAACACCGGGATGAAGAAGAGGATCAGCAGGAAGTAGGCCCGAAACTCCTCACTCCTGAAGAAGATCCCCACCCGGCCCCGCAGGGCCTGGAAGTGGAGGAGAAAGTTGGTTCCCGCCAGGAACATGAAAACGATGATCACCCACTGGATGTAACCTCCGTAAGCCGCAATGCTCGCGTTTTTGGTGGAAAATCCCCCCGTGGCCATGGTCCCGAAGGTGTGGCAGAGGGCGTCGAAAAGGGGCATACCACCGGCCATCAGGAGTGCGGTTTCCACGAAGCTGAAGAGAAAATAGACCGTCCAGAGTGTCTTGGCGGTCTCTTTCATCCTCGGTTGCAGTCTCTCGGCGGTCGGACCGGGAGCCTCCGCGCGGTAGAACTGGTACGCGCCCCGGCCCAGGGCGGGAAGGAGGGCAACGGAGAGAACGATGATGCCCATTCCCCCCAGCCAGTGGGTCAGGCTCCTCCAGAAAAGGATGCCCCGGGGGAGGATTTCGACGTCGGTCATAATGCTGGCCCCGGTGGTGGTGAAGCCGCTCACCGTTTCAAAAAAGGCGTCGGTGTAAGAAGCAGTGGCGTGACTGAGGTAGAAAGGAAGAGCCCCGACCGCGGAGATGACAATCCAGGAGAGCCCCACCACCGCCAGTCCGTCCTTGGGAGTGAGGCGCTCGATATCCTCCTCCGAGGTGGGAAAACGCCTGCGGATGAGGTACCCGACGAGTACCCCTCCCAGGATGGTGATCAGAAACGCGCGGGTTTCATCGCTTCCCGGGTCGTCGGCCAGGGCCCATCCCAGGGGCAGCAGCATGATCAGACAGACCACGATGTGGATGCGGGAAACTATGCTTAGAACCAGCCTCTTATGCATCTCTCAACTCACGAGGATCTTTTCCGCCCTGGCTTCGTTGCGCCCTCGTTCGCTTGT
>JAUVQV010000220.1 GCA_030597995.1 Candidatus Rokuibacteriota bacterium | reverse complement strand
GGACTGGATGACCTGGAATCCGCTGCCGAAGGGGTCTTTCCAGGGATCCAAGGCCGCCAGCACCCTTTCCTTCTGGTAGGGATGCTTGACCAGGGAGTAGATCACCGCCGGCAAGCCGGCCATGACCGCCAACAGGAGTTCCCGCTTTTTCTAGCCGCCGACAAAGAGCAGGGCGGCCATCGCAAATCCGATGGTCAGGGCGGTGCCCAGGTCCGGTTCGAACATGATCAACAGCAGACAGACCGCGATCAGGATCAGTTCCGGCGCCAGTGCCGCCACACCCTTGGACAACTGAGCCTTCTTTCTCACCAGGACGTGCGCCAGAAAGATGATCAGCCCCAGTTTGGCCACTTCAGAGGGCTGGAAATAGACCGGTCCCGCCCGCATCCAGCGTCGCACTCCGCCAGTCGCCTCTCCGACCGGCAGGACCAGCACCGCCACCAACAGGCCCGCACTCAGAAGGGCCAACAGGACCGCCAGGTAATGGTAACGCCGGTAATCAAAGTGGAGGGCTATCCAAAGGCCGGCCGCCCCGACTACCGTCCACAGGAGTTGCCTCTGGAGAAAATAATACGGCGTCTTGTGAATCTTGAGCGCCACGATGGCGCTGGCGCTATAAATCATGACGATCCCGATCCCGACCAGGATTGAGACTACGGACAGGAGGAAAAAATCCGGGCGCGCCTTTTTCGGCATTACCCGCCCCCGCCCCCGTCGACCGGGTCACACCAAGCCCCTCGAATCCGGTTCACAGCTTCCGGACCTCTTGCTGGAAATGCGTGCCCCGCTCCGCATAATCGCGGTACTGGTCGAAACTGGAGCAGGCCGGGGAGAGGAGGACCACGTCCCCGGGCCGGGCGGCGTCAAATGCCCGGTGCACCGCCTCCCCCATATCGGAGACCTCCTCCACCGGGGCGTCTTCCCCCAGCTCTTTCGCCAGGCGGTGGCTGGCTTCCCCAAGCACCACCATGCGTCTGACGCGGCGATGTACCTGGGGACCAAGAGCGGCGTAACTGCCCCCTTTGTCCCGCCCGCCGGCAATCAGGATTACCGGCCCCTGGAATCCCGCCAGACTCCGGGCCGTGGCCCCAACATTGGTACCCTTGGAATCGTCGTAGTACCGCACGCCGTTTTTCTCGCGTACAAACTCCATCCGGTGCGGCAGTCCGCGGAAATCCCGAAAGACCTCGCGCACGTGCCGGGGATCGGCCCCGGCCAGGAGAGAGAGGGCGGTCACCGCCAGCGCGTTTTCCCAATTGTGCTCTCCGACCAGACGCATTTCCGAGACGGGCATGACCCGACGGCCGACCCCGCGACCGAGGCGGGAATGTATCCATCCGCGGAAGAGGTAGACCCCGCACAGGGGAATGCTCGACCGTGAAAACCAGACCTTGCGGGCGCGGGCGCTGGCGCTCGTCTCGCGAACCATGGGATCGTCGGCATTCAGGACCAGCTCGTCGGTCGCCTCCTGTTTCTCAAAGATCCTGGCCTTCGCCTGGACATAATCCGTGAATGCCATGTAGCGGTCGAGGTGGTCTTCCGTCAGATTAAGAAGAGCCGCCAGGCGGGGCCTGAAACTCTCCACCCACTCGAGCTGAAAAGAGCTGATTTCAGCCACCACAAACCTTTCCGCTGCGATATGGTCCAGCTCGCCGATCAGGGGATTGCCGAGATTGCCGCCCACCCGGGCCGGGATTCCGGCCGCTTCCAATACCCGGCCGAGAGCGGTCACGACGGTGCTCTTCCCGTTGGTGCCGGTGACGGCGATCAGGGGAACGGGGAGATAGCGGTAGGCCACTTCGATTTCGCTCAGGATTCTGACACCGTTTCCGCGCGCCACCGTCAGGAGGGGCTCCGTCATCGGGACTCCGGGGGAGGGAATGATGAGATCCTGAGAAAGAAAAGTCTCCCGGCGGTGGCCTCCCAGCTCTCGGGTTACCTCCGGCCGCAGTTTTTCGAGATCCGGCCTCAGCTCGGCCTCCCCCCTGCGCTCGGTCACCGTAACCAATGCGCCGCGCCCGGCAAGGAAGTTCGCCGTCTCCAGGCCGGTCCTGGCCAGCCCTACCACCAGGACTTTCCGGCCGGCGACCTCCAGGGCGGGGCCCGGCTCGAAGGGCTTTTTCTTCCTCACTTTCAGCTGCGTCGCCATCTCTCACCCGTGTATCTGTAGCTTCTGTCGTCCATCATTCTTCTTACCGCAATTTCAGGGTGCTCAGGCTGATGAGGGCCAGGACGATTGCAATGATCCAGAAGCGGACAATGATCTTCGGCTCCGGCCAGCCCAGCAGCTCGAAGTGGTGATGGAGGGGCGCCATCCTCAGCACCCGCCTCCCCGAGAGCCGATATGAGAGGACCTGGATCATTACCGAGACCGCCTCAATGACAAAAATTCCTCCCACCAGAACGAGCAGCACCTCGTGTTTCGAGATGACAGCCACCGTCCCCAGGGCCCCTCCCAGGGCCAGGGAACCGATATCCCCCATGAACACCGAGGCCGGAAAAGAATTGAACCATAAGAATCCCATGCCCGCGCCGAGCAACGCCCCGCAGAAGACCGTCAGCTCTCCCGCCCCTTCGACATAGACTATCTGCAGGTACTTGGAGAACTTCACGTTCCCGGCGAGATAGGCGACCACGGTGTAAAAAGAGGTCGCCACCAGGGTCGGCCCGATTGCCAGGCCGTCCAGCCCATCGGTCAGGTTCACGGCATTGGAGGCCCCAACCACCACCAGGATCACAAACACGATGTAAAACCACCCCAGATTCAGCAGCACATTCTTGAAGAAGGGGATGGTGATCCGGGTCTCGAAGTTCCCGGAGGAGAAGTAGTAAAGCACCACCCCCAGCGCCAGGCCGACAAAGATCTGGGCCGAGATCTTCCACCGCCCCCTCAAACCGAGGCTG
>JAUVQV010000112.1 GCA_030597995.1 Candidatus Rokuibacteriota bacterium | reverse complement strand
CGATGGTTCTCTGGAAGACAAGATCCCGGCGTTTAAGAAGGGCAATGTTCTGATCAGCTCTCCTTTTCTACGATTTGTGGCGGTCGTCGACCTTGAGAAAAAGAAAATCGTGTGGGCGCTTTTCAATATGTGGGACGGACTGCACGAGCCGACGGTATTGGAGAATAACAATATTCTGCTCTTTGATAACTACGGATTGAAAGGTGGGTCCCAGGTGGTGGAATTCGACCCTGTGACGCAGGTGACCCAGTGGGTGTACAAGGGGGATCCGGTCAGCAGTTTTTATTCCTACAGTTGCAGCACCGCTCAAAGGCTTCCCAATGGCAATACTCTGATAACCGAGACCGACGCCGGCCGCGCGATCGAAGTCACTCCGGACGGGCAAACCGTCTGGGAATATCTCAATCCATATCGCGCCGGAGAGAATAATGAATTGATCGCCTCACTTTTTGAAGTCAGGAGGTTACCGCTCAACTACCCGAAATTCTGGTAGGTGACCCAAACGTTTGTGGGTACCACACTTTTCGGAGCCAGGATGCCAAGATGGTCTTGACAGGCGCTGCGCCCGGCTTTATCATGCGGTCTGATTTTTCCGGGAACTTTTTCGCACACGCTGTGTCTAAAAAGGGAAATTCTCGAAATTTATCGGAGAGTTCAAGAAATTGCACTGTGATCAGAGATGATTTCCGTTAAAAATCTGAGCAAGAGTTTCGGCCGCACCCTGGCGGTCAATGACATATCGTTCGAGGTAGACCGTGGTGAGATTCTGGGTTTCCTCGGCCCCAACGGCGCCGGGAAAACCACCACCATGCGGGTCCTGACCTGCTATCTCCCGGCCGACCAGGGAAGCGTGACGGTGGCCGGGTACGATGTCTTCCGAGACTCGGTCGAGGTGCGCCGCCGCCTCGGGTATCTCCCGGAAAACAACCCCCTCTACCTCGATCTCGAAGTCCGGGAACACCTCGGTTTCATCGCTGAGATTCACCACCTTCCCCGGCCCGATATCCGGCGGCGGGTCGCGGAGATGGTCGAGGTCTGCGGGCTCGCCCCCGTTCTGGGGCGGGTGATCGGGGAGCTTTCCAAGGGATTCCGCCAGCGAGTCGGTCTGGCACAAACCCTCCTCCACAACCCGGAGATCCTGGTCTTGGATGAACCGACCGTGGGTCTCGATCCCACCCAGATCATCGAGATCCGGGAGCTGATCAAGCGCATCGGACGGGAAAAGACGGTAATCTTGAGCTCCCACATTCTTCCCGAGGTCGAGGCGACCTGCCAGCGCGTCCTGATTATCCACGAGGGGCGGATCGTCGGTCAGGGGACCCCGGCCGAACTGGCAGCGCAGGCTCGCGGCGCCGAGGTTCTTCACCTGGTAGTTCGCGGTCCGAGCCCCGAGGTCGCGGACGCGCTGCGATCGGTCTCCGGGGTCGCGGAATGCCTCGAGACGGGGGAGGAAGACGGCGCGGTGTGCTATCAGATTCGTTGCGAGCCCGGGGAGGACCGGCGCGAAGAGATTTCCAGCGTGGTGGCCGGGAACGGCTGGGGTCTCCGCGAGCTGCGCTCCGAGAAGGTGTCCCTGGAGGATGTCTTCATGAAACTCACGGCGGGAGAGGGCAAGTAACATGCGAACCATCCTGGCCCTGGCAAGAAAGGAATTCAAAAGTTATTTCTCCACACCGATCGCCTACATCTATCTGGTCGTCTTTCTGGTTTTTACCAATTGGTTTTTCTTTCGGGGCTTTTTTGTGATGAATATCGCCAGTCTGCGGGGCTTCTTCGGGCTCATGCCCTGGACCTTTCTCTTTTTGATACCGGCGGTGACCATGCGGCTCTGGGCCGAGGAGCAGAAACTCGGGACCATGGAGGTTCTTTTGACCTGGCCGGTCCGGGAGCACGAGGTCGTCCTCGGCAAGTTCCTCGCCAGCATGGGCCTGCTGTCGGTGAGTCTACTTCTCACTCTCCCCCTGCCGGCGACCGTGTTTCTGGTCGGACACCCCGATCCCGGTCCGATTCTCACCGGCTACATCGGCCTCCTTTTCATGGGGGGGGCTTACCTCGCGATCGGTCTCTTCTCATCCTCACTCACAGAAAATCAGATCGTCGCCTTTATCGTCGGAGTTTTCCTGACGTTCGTCCTCTTTGTCATCGGGGAGGACTTCGTCCTGGTGTCCGCCCCCGCCCTTCTCGCCCCGGTGTTTAGTTTTCTGGGTCTCGGGGCCCACTTCGCGAGCATCGGCCGCGGCGTTCTCGACAGTCGCGATGTCATCTATTACCTCTCGGTGATTTTCTTCTTCCTCTATCTCAACGTCCGTCGGCTGGAAAGCCGGAAATGGAATTAATCGCCGGCCACGGGAAAATGAAAAAGACGCAGCTTCGGACGAACAACCTGGCCCTGATCCTGATTGTGGCCGGGATACTGGCGGCGGTGAATATCATTGCCCAGCGTTATTTCACTCGAGTGGACCTGACGGAGAACAGGGAGTACACGATCGCCCCGGCCACCAGAAATGTCCTCGCCGGTCTGGACGACGTCGTCAACGTCACGGGGTATTTTTCCAGAAAGCTGCCGCCCTACCTGATCAATCTTCGCCGCCAGGTCCGGGACATTCTCGAAGAGTACCGGGCGTACTCCCGGGGGAAACTGGAGGTGGAGTTCGTAGACCCGGCGGACGACCCCCTCCTCCAGCAGAAAGTACGGATGCTGGGTATCCCACAGGTTCAGCTGCAAATTATCGACCAGGAGGGTTTCCAGGCCACCGGTGCCTTCCTCGGCCTCGCCCTCTTCTACGGCACAAATAAGGAGATCATCCCGTTCGTCCAGGATACCGGCGGGCTGGAGTACGAGCTGACCAGCGTCCTGATCCGCCTCACCAGTCCGGAGAAGAAAGGGGTGGGCTGGGTGAGCGGAGCCCCGGAGGAGGAGCCGGCCCGCGGTGTCGGCAGCCCCATCCGCCAGGAGTTGAGCCGGTCGTACACCGTCGAAGAGATCGCAGCGGCGAGCCTGGAGAAGGTTCCGGAGGGTGTGCATACCCTGGTGATCGATGGTCCCCGGAACCTGTCGGACCAGGCCCTCTTCGCGATCGACCAATTCCTCATGCGCGGGGGGAGGGTGATCTTTCTCGTGGACCACTTCGCCGTTCCGGCCGGCAACCTCTTTTCCACTCCGATCGAATCCGGGGTGCACGAGCTCTTGGAATGGTATGGGGTGCGTGTGAACCAGGATGTGGTGGTGGAACCCAGGCGCGAGTCCAGTGCCCTGGCGGCTTTTTCCAGCGGGATGCTTTCGTTTCGGATCCCTTATCCCTTCTGGGCAAGGGTGAGTCACGAGTTCCTGAACCGCGAGCATCCAGTTACCGGGAAACTGGAGGCGGTTGTCTTGCCGTGGACCAGTTCCCTGGAGGTTGTTCTCCCGGAAGGATCGGCGGTGAAAGCGGAAGTGCTGGCCGGCAGTTCCGGCTCTTCCTCGATCGAGACCGCCCCGTACGACTTCTCGCCTCAACGGAATATGAGGGCACCTGGAACCAAAGGAGAAGCCAAAAGCCGGCCGCTGATCGTCCTTCTTAACGGAAAGTTCCGGAGTTTTTGGCTCGACAAGACCCCCCCCGATTCTTCGGAAGAGGGGGAGGCTCCGGAAGTGCTGCCGGAGAGTCCTGAAACCTCCATTCTCGTGGTCGGGAACTCCCGGTTAGTGAAAAGTGAATTTCTGATGAAGTTTCCCGAAGACGGTATTTTTATGCTGAATGCGGTGGACTGGATGACCCTGGGACCGGAACTGATCGGTATCCGTTCCCGAGCTTCTGCGGAGAGGACCTTGCCGGCGTTTCCGGCGAGGGCAAAGAGCGTCTTGAAGGTTGCAAACATCGTTGGGGTCCCGGTCCTGCTCGCGTTTTTCGGGCTCACGCGCCTCGCCCTGCGCCGGAGGAGAAGGAATGAAGTATAGCAAGACGCTCCTCCTCTTTGTGGTGCTTCTGATTCTCGGTGCAGTGGCCATCGTTCTCCAGGGGCCCGCCCGCCGTGACCGGGTACGTGAGAAGGCCCTGGTTTTTCCGGACCTTGATACTAAGGAGGTGTGGTCGATCCGAATTCGGCGCCCTGAGGGTGAGCTGTTGCTGTCCCGACGGGAAGCGTCGGGGTGGGTGGTGGGCGAGGCGCAGCACCCGGCCGATTCTGAAGCAGTCGGGAATCTCCTCCAGGGCCTTGTTGATCTCAGGGAGACGGCGGTCGCCTCCACCAATCCTGAGAGGCAGTCTCTTTTTAAAGTGGATGACGAGCAGGGGCTCACAGTACGACTCGCTTCCGATGAAGACCGGGCACTGGCGGAGTTTGTGGTCGGCAGCCAGGGCCAGGACTTTTTCAGCGGTTACCTCCGCCTTCCCGGTGAGGACCGGGTACTTCTGGTTTCCAGCAATCTCAAAGGTGTTTTCGGTCGGTCCCTGGAGGGCTGGCGGGACAAGGAGATCGTCAGGGTCGGGCGCGACGAGGTCACCGCGGTCACGATCGAGACCGATGGCGTGACGCTCAACCTGGACCGGAGTGCGGGGGGCGAGTGGCAGGTGAACGGACGGGAGGCGGATCAGAAAGAGGTGGGTGACTATTTGGACCGGGTTGCTTCCATCAGGGCGGTGGGATTTGCGGAAGCAGAGGAAGAGGCCCGGGCCGGTCTGGACCAGCCGGTGGCCAATATCGCCCTCTCTACCGGGGAAAAGACCATACGCATTACCGTAGGCGCCCTGAAGGAAGGCGACAACCAGCATTTTCTCAGGACCGACCGGTCCGAGATCGTCTACCTGGTCGGCAAGTATGTGGCTGATTTTCTCGTCCGGAAGGAAGCCGACTTCCCCTTGCCCCCCGACGAGAAAAAGGAGGAGGCCCCTCCCGGGGAGGGATAATTCTGATCGCGGAAAGGGGCCGACCCGGTTCCCGACGCGATGACTG
>JAUVQV010000033.1 GCA_030597995.1 Candidatus Rokuibacteriota bacterium | reverse complement strand
CTGCCCCCCCCGGGGAGGGGGAGCACCCGTTCTTGACTGTCGTGGCGGTCTCGGGCATTGTTC
The DNA here is from genome assembly GCA_030597995.1 of Candidatus Rokuibacteriota bacterium. Next base: position 7,481 of record JAUVQV010000033.1, on the reverse strand, counting down.
CCTGGCATGCGGAGCGTTCTGTTTATCGAACCTTTTTATGGTGGCTCGCACAAGTTCTTTGCCGACCGGGTCGTCGCCCATTCCGCTCACCGGGTGCATCTTTTAACCCTCCCCGCGCGTTTCTGGAAGTGGCGGATGCGGGGCGCCCACCTCTGGCTGGCGGAAAAGGTCAGGGCGCGGCTTGGAAAGTTCGACTGTCTTCTGGTCTCTGACATGCTCAGCCTCGGCGAGCTGCAGGGCGTGGTTCCGGAGCTGGCGGGGATCCCGAAAATTGTCTATTTCCACGAAAACCAATTCGCCTACCCGGTGCCGGGCGGTGAGTCTCCGGATGTCCATTTCGGCTTCACGAACCTGTCCACCGCCCTGGCGGCGCAGGCCCTGGTATTCAACTCCCGTTTTCAAAAGGATTCGTTTCAAGAAGGCCTGGAGGCCTTGCTCCGGGAGATGCCCGACTACCGCCCCCGGGGGGTCGAGAGGGAACTGCGGATGAAGGCCGCGGTCATATATCCCGGGGTCGACTGCGTCGAGCTGGATCGGTTTCGGCGACGCCGGAGACGGGAAAAACCCCTCACCATCCTTTGGAACCACCGCTGGGAGTTCGACAAGTGCCCGGAAATATTTTTCCGCGTTCTCCGAGACCTGGCCGGTGAGGACCTGGAGTTTCGGGTGCACGTGGTTGGGGAGAACTTCCAGGTCAAGCCGACTCCCTTTCTCGAGGCCCGGGAATTTATGGAATCCAGAATCGGGAAGTTCGGGTTCGTCCCCCGACGGGCGGACTACATCAGAGTTCTCTGGGACTCGGATGTAGTTGTCTCGACCGCGGTTCAGGAATTTTTCGGCATCTCCGTTATGGAGGCGGTGTATTGCGGTTGCCTGCCGCTGGTCCCGAAGACCCTGGTGTACCCTGAGCTATACCCGGAAGAATGTTGCTACCTGGGAGAGAAGGAACTGCATTCCCGCCTCGCGAAGCTCCTCCGGGACGGTCTTCCAGGCAGCGGGTGGTGTCGGAGGTTGAGGTCCGGAATTCGGCGGCACTACGATGTGCGGCAGAGTGTAAGGTCAATCGATGAGCTGATAGAGGGAGTTCTGCGTGGCGAGAAGAGGTGATGGTCCGGAACAGGCTCGGGGCCTTCCTTCAGTGGCTATGGCAGCGGATGACATGGCAGATGGTGGGCCTCGGCTACCCGCGGGTGCACCAGGCGCCCCGCCAGGACATTCAGGCCCTTTTTCAGCGAGGGGTCCTCTCGGACAGCTTCTTCAAGCCCCAGGCGGGCGATCTTCACCAGGTAGGGGAGTGTGCTGTTGGTCAGCGCGAAGGTCGAGGTTTGCGGCACGAGAGACGGCATGTTCGTCACCCCGTAGTGGATGACGCCGTGTTTCAAATAGGTGGGATTGGAGTGGGTTGAGGGACGGATGGTCTCGACGCAGCCTCCCTGGTCGACGGCCACGTCCACGATGACGGAACCGGGGCGCATGCGGCGCACGATCTCTTCCGAGACCAGCACCGGGGATTGAGCCCCGGGGACCAGGACCGCACCGATGAGGAGGTCCGCCCTGAGGGCGGCCATCTCGATGTTGAACCGGTTGGACATCAGGGTTTCCACCTTGGCGTGGAAGATGTCGTCCAGGTAGGCCAGACGGCGGAGGTCGAGATCGATGATGGTTACCTCCGACCCCAACCCCAGGGCTACCCGGGCGGCGTTCGTGCCGACTACCCCGCCACCCAGGATGGCAACGTGACCGTGACGGACTCCCGGAACGCCTCCGAGGAGGATTCCCGCCCCCCCCCGGTCCTTCTGGAGGTATCCCGCTCCGGCCTGGACGGCGAGTTTCCCGGCGACCTCGCTCATCGGTGCCAGGAGTGGCAACTCCCCGTTTTTGTCCTCAATGGTTTCATAGCCCACGGCCGTGACCTGACCTTTCATCAGCCCCAGGGTGAGATCCCGGTTGGACGCCAGGTGAAGGAAGGTGAAGAGGATCAGACCCCGCCGAAAAAAGCGGTATTCTTCCGGAAGCGGCTCTTTTACCTTGACGATCACGTTGCTTGTCCCGTAGAGCCGCTCTCTATCGGTCAGCTCGGCTCCGGCGCGGCTGAACTCCCCGTCCGGAAAACCGCTCCCCTCGCCGGCCCCATGCTCGACGAGGACGCGATGCCCCTCGTCTTTGAGGGCCTGCACCCCGGCGGGCACGATCCCGACCCGGAATTCCTGGTCCATCAATTCTTGCGGGACGCCGATGATCATCTTCTCTCCCAGACCACTGCCCCACAGCTGACGGCCGACCGGGTGGGCTCCTCGTGCCAGACCTGGTAGTCGAGGACCCTTCCCCGGACCTCGTGCGAGACGGCTAGAAGTGCCCAGAGGGTGGAGAACCCGCAGACATTGTAGGTGTTGGAGGCTCTCGCCACGATGTCATAGAAGGCCTCGGCTTCCCCTTCTTCCAGGGCGGCGAGGAGTTCCCGGTCGTGGGCCCTGAATTCCGCCTCCAGCGCCGTGCCGGAGTCCGCGTGGCCGAACTTTGGACCGACGTGAGAGAGATCGACGCCGGCCACGATGAGTTTTCCCGCCGGAGGTTTCAAGAACCAGTCTCTGAGCTCGCCAATAAAGGCGCGGATCTCCGGGACCTCCGTCGGGCGCCGCCCCTGGAGGAACAAGTCCTCCAGGGGGCCGCAGAGTACGGGCAAAAGCGGGATCTTCGACATCGGGAATATCCGCTGCAGGAAGAGCAACTGGAACTCCAGGGAATGTTCGCTCCGGTGGGCGAAGTCGTTCTCGGCCAGGGCGCTCCCGCCCGCCTTCCGGAGCCGCTTCACCATAGTCCGGTCCACCGCGACTGTTCCCAGGGGGGTCTGAAAGGTCTTCTCGGTGAGGCAATACCGTCTCTCCAGACTATGGCCGGTACCGAGAAGGAGGATGCCCGATGGGCGCAGGTGGCGGATAGCGCGGTAGGCGGATCCATACACCCCGGCGGCCACCCGCAGATCCAGGTGGGGGGCGGCGAGGGCGCAGGGGCCCTCCGCCGTGGCCGCCGGACCGGGACCGGGCTTCGGGAAGGAGAGGGCTTCGTCCAGATTGGCAGCCAGTTCTCCGGGATCAGAGGGGTATGCGGTGCCCGCGTGGGCCGCGGTCCGTTGGTCGCGCTCGGCAAAATCACGGACGACCCTTTCCCGTGCGTTCCGGTAACTCTCGGTCTGCAAGAGACCGAGCTGCTCAAATTTTCCCACCAGCTCCTCGATCTCGCTCCGCAGCACGAGAGCACCTCCGCGTTCACGCATTATCGTCAATTGCAAGTCGCGGGCGCTTTTTGTGCCGTCAAAGAATCCCAGGTAGCGGCCCGCCTCCGCGTTGAGTGCCAGATCGGGATCGGCAAGGCCCAAAGGGTCACGCACAAAAATGAGGCGGCGGCCTCCCACCGCGGCGGGAGTGAGCGTGATATCTGTCCGGAGCTTGGGAAGCAGGCCCATGGCACTATTTTACCACCGGGTCCCCGGCTTCCAAAACTCCAAGCCCGCAGTGAGGATCCCCTTCGGCCGGAGGGGGGGGCGGCCCCTGGGATCGCAGGTCCGAAGGGCACCGTCTCGGATTGACTTTTCCGGGGGAAAACACTACAATTTGGTATGATTTTCATCACTGCAATACTCAGGGGTACGTTCTGGGTTTCGAAAGGGGAGATATGAGCGTCCGGCGCGGACAGCCGAGGGTGAGGCGGGAAGTTCAGGAGCTTTCTTTGCTTTTTGAGGTCAGCCAGACCCTCGATCGCAGCCTGGATCTGCGGGAGGAAGTGGGTCCGGTGCTCAAGGCGATGGCCAGGCACATGGGAATGTTGCGAGGGATCCTCACCCTCCTGAACCGGGAGAGCGGTCAGATTTTTATCGAGGCCGCGCACGGGCTCTCAACTAACCAGCAGGAGCGGGGGAAGTACCGTCTCGGAGAGGGGGTAACGGGGAAGGTGGTGCAGACGGGGCAGCCGGCCGTCGTTCCGCGCATCGCTGAGGAACCGCTGTTCCTGGACCGGACCGGGGCCCGGAGAAGCCTGCGCAAAAAGGACATCTCCTTCATCTGCGTGCCCATCAAACTGGGGAATGAAGTGATTGGAGCGCTCAGTGCGGACCGCCTTTTTTCCGAGGAGGTGTCTTTGGAAGAGGACGTGCGGCTGATGTCGATCATCGCCTCGATGATCGCCCAGGCGGTACGCCTGCGGCAAACGGCCCAGGAGGAGCGCCAAGTCCTCCTAGAAGAGAACATCCGTCTCCAGGAAGAGTTGAAAGACCGTTTTCGCCCCTCCAACATCATCGGCAACTCGAAGGCGATGCAGGCAGTCTACGACCTGATTGCCCAGGTCTCGAAGAGCGAGGCCACGGTCCTGATCCGGGGCGAAAGCGGGGTCGGGAAAGAGCTGGTGGCCCACGCCATACACTACAACAGCCTCCGGGCGGCGAGGCCGTTCGTAAAAGTCAACTGCGCCGCCCTTCCGGAAGCCGTAATCGAGAGCGAGCTCTTCGGACACGAAAAGGGTGCCTTCACCGGTGCTGTCACGCAGCGCAAGGGGAGGTTTGAGCTGGCCTCCGGGGGGAGCATCTTCCTGGACGAGATCGGCGATCTCTCTCACGCCACCCAGATCAAGCTCCTGCGGGTTCTCCAGGAGAGGGAGTTCGAGCGGGTGGGCGGTACAGTCACGATCAAGGCCGATATCAGGGTCATCACCGCCACGAACCGCAACCTGGAGGAGTTGGTGGCGAATGGTACTTTCAGGCCGGACCTCTACTACCGGCTGAACGTCTTTCCCATCCACGTCCCGCCGCTGCGGGAGCGGCGGGCGGACGTCCTTTTGCTGGCGGACTATTTCGTCGAGAAATACAGCCGAGGGAGCCACAAGGAGGTTCGACGCATCTCCACCCCGGCTATCGACATGCTCATGAGCTATCACTGGCCGGGAAACGTCCGGGAGCTGGAGAACTGCATCGAGCGGGCGGTGCTCCTGAGCCACAGCGATGTGATTCACGGCTACCACCTGCCGCCCACCCTGCAGACCGCCGAGGCGAGCGGAACGGCCCACTCCGGGACACTGCGGGAGTCCCTCGAGAGCCTGGAAAGGGACCTCATCCAGGATGCCCTCAAGTCCTCGCGGGGCAACCGGGCAAAGGCCGCCCGGGCCCTGGGGGCCACAGAACGGCTGATGGGCCTGAGGGTGAAGAAACTTGGGATTGATCCCAGGCGCTTCCGTTCCAGCCCTTAAAATTTTTTTCCCTTTGGTTTACAGATCACAATTTTCCTACCAATGCGTATGCTTCTCCCTTGTGAGGCACTCCGTCTCGGAAAGGCCGCACCCTTCATTAAGCACACATAATCATAGGCTTGTATTTTTTTTCACCCTCTCTGTGGAGACTGGCACGCCCTTTGCGACTATTTGAGTCAAAGAAAAAGTGCTCTCGTCGCCACGACCCCACTATCGGGGGACCGCGGCGGAAGCGGCCCGGTTGAGGAGGGCCGGCCGGTCAGAAAAAAAGATAAAGCGAAGGAGGGGAAAAATATCATGAAATGGATGAAGGAAGTTTTCGCCCGAGATTCGTCACGCAAGTTTCCGCTCTGGTTTCTCTTGGCGTTTCTTCTAAGCGTCATTCTGGCCACAGTAGCCGCGGCGGGGGAGGCGGCGAACACGCCGGAAGCCTCTGTGGCCGGGGCACTCGATTCCGGTGACACGGCGTGGGTCTTAATAAGTGCGGCGCTGGTTCTCCTGATGGTACCCGGTCTCGCGTTTTTCTATGGGGGATTGGTGCGCAGGAAAAACATCCTCTCGGTGCTGATGCAGTGCTTTATGGTGATTTGCCTCATTACGATGCAATGGGTGTTGATCGGCTATACCCTGGCTTTCGGGCCCGATATCAAAGGGATCATCGGCGGTCTGGACTGGTTCGCGCTCCAAGGGGTGGGATTGGAGCCCAATCCGGACCTTGCGGGAACGATCCCGCACCAGGCGTTCATGATTTTTCAGGCTATGTTCGCCGTCATCACTCCGGCGCTGATCCTGGGGGCCTTTGCCGAGCGCATGAAATTCGCCGCGTTCTGTCTCTTCTCCGTGTTGTGGGCCACGGTTGTGTACGATCCCGTGGCCCACTGGGTGTGGGGCGGCGGATTTCTCGGGAGTGACGGTGCCCTGGACTTTGCCGGGGGGACGGTGGTGCACATCAATGCCGGGGTCGCGGCCCTGGCGACGGCGCTGGTGCTGGGCAAGCGTGAGGGGTACCCGAAGAGGGTGTCGCCGCCCCACAACCTGCCCCTGGCCGTCCTCGGGGCCGGACTGCTCTGGTTCGGGTGGTTCGGGTTCAACGCCGGCAGCGCCTTGAGTTCCGGAGCCCTGGCGACCAACGCCTTCGTGGTCACCCACGTGGCTCCGGCCGCCGCCGGCCTCACCTGGGCCCTGCTGGACTGGGTTATCCACTCCCGCCCCACGATGCTGGGGATGATCACCGGTGTGGTTTCCGGTCTGGTGGCGATTACCCCCGCGGCCGGATTCGTAAACGTGATCGGAGCCATCTGGATTGGAATCGGGGCCTCCACGGCCTGTTACCTCATGGTGGCGTTCGCGAAGGCGAAGCTCGGATATGACGACTCTCTTGACGCCTTCGGCGTGCACGCTATCGGCGGGATCTGGGGAGCGCTGGCCACAGGTCTCTTCGCCACCAGGGTCGTCAATCCCGATGGAGCCGACGGGCTTTTCTCTGGAAACCCGGGACAGTTCGTGATCCAGCTCAAGGCCGTTCTCGTAACTGTGACCTACTCGTTTGTGGTCACAATCGGCCTGCTGAAAATTGTGGGCGCCATCATCCCGCTGCGGGTCTCCGACCATGAGGAGAGGATGGGACTGGATATTGCCGAACACCGCGAAGCAGGCTACACACTCATAGAGTAGTGTGAAGGATCCATGCTTGCAAAGGAGGAGATACAGCCGTGAAATACCTCGTTGCCGTTATCCAACCAGACCGCCTGAACGAAGTGCTGACGCGATTGACCGAAAACGAAATCCACCTGGTGACGGTCTCGAATGTCGTTGGGCGAGGCCGGCAGAAGGGGGTCTCTGAGGTCTACCGGGGCCAGAAGGAGGCGGGAAGTCTGCTGAAAAAAATCAAGCTGGAGAGTGCAGTGAATGATGACTTCGTACAGCCGGCCATCGACGCCATCACCGCCGGGGCGCAGACCGGCCAGGTCGGAGACGGAAAGATTTTCGTTCTCGGCCTGCGGGAGTGTGTACGCATCCGTACCCGTGAGACCGGCGGCGTGGCAATCGGCTAGTATGGGGTGCGCGATCCAGATCCTACCCCCAGGTATGTGTTGAGGTTGCATTCCTACCAAATGGTATCTTGTCAGGCCGCCATCCGCTGCGGGTGGGAGCTTTAATCCCTTTGGATTCAAGGTATTTCTCCCTTCGAGGGCCACTGGCACGGAGCTTGCGATATACTAAGCGGGACAAGGGTGCTGACCGGG
>JAUVQV010000140.1 GCA_030597995.1 Candidatus Rokuibacteriota bacterium | reverse complement strand
GCCGGGGCACGGATATGAAGCGGGAGTGAGGGTCGTCAACGGAACGGAAATGGGCCGGGCGCCGAATGGAATCACCGTGAAGCTGAACCTGCTGAAAAGAGACGGGAAGCGGGAGAAAACGGTAAGGGCCCTGGAAGGGAGAACCGACGCCGAGGGGCGGGCGATGTTTTCCTTTGAAGATATCGGGGAGGCGGACCGCATCGGCGCGGAGACCGAGTACCGGGGTATTCGATACGGCCATCCCTCCATTCCCCTTTCACCGGACCAGGAGAGCTACGAAATATCCCTGAAGATCTACGAGATCGCCGATGAGGAAGAGTTAGTGAAGATCAAGGACCGTCAGGTCTATGTCAGGAACATCAAAAACGGGGTGATCGATTTCATTGAAGTAGTGACTCTGTCGAATGAGGGCGACCGGACATATGTCGGGGTCTTCAACGACAAAACTCAGCTGACGGAGACCGCGAGGATCGGTCTCCCGGATGGTTATGAAAATCCCGGGCTCGAGGGACAGATAGACCGGAGCCAGACGAAACCGCTGATGGGTGGTGTGGTGTTTCTGGAGCCCATCCGCCCCGGTGAGAAAATTTTCTATCTCACCTACAAGCTGAGAAGCGAGATAGGAAAGTTTGATCTGACATATCCGGTGTGGATTCCCACCCTGAGGTTCAGGGTGTTCATCCCCCAGAATCTCGGTTGGAAGGTGAAGGTGAAAAAGCTGCGCCCGGCAAAGAATGTCAAATTTGAAGGGGCAGTCTCGAGACAGTGGGAAGGACGGGGGCTGGGGATGGTCAAGGGGACGGACCGGGCGCTGAGCCCGGACGTGATAAGCGACATCGGCTACGCCCTGGGACCGAAGATCGTCCTCAGGGACCCCGCTGTGACCGGCTGGTTCGGGGTGAACGAGTTTGCAATCCTGGCGGCTTTTTTCGTGTCTGCATTCCTCGGCGTCTCATATGCGAACTATGTGAAAACGAAGGCCTCCCCCCCGGAGGCAGAAGGGACCCGGGCGAGGCCCAAGGGCGCCTCGAGGACCCGGGACGATGAGCGTGAACGGCTCCGGTCACTCATCGAGAGGCTGGGCAGGGAAACCGGCGGGAAACCGGAGGCCGTGAGTTTCTATGAGCCGTACCGCAAGGTGCTCGCCGGCAGAGTCGCGGAACTTGGCGGGAGGCCGCCGGGCAAGAGCGCGAAGAGCAAACTGAAGAAGTGATCTCAGTTCAAAACGTAGACAAAAACTTTGGAATCCACCGCGCCCTCAAGGGGGTCACCCTGGATGTCAGCCAGGGCGATTTCGTGGTGCTCTTCGGGGACAACGGCGCGGGCAAGAGCACTCTTCTCAGGATCATGTCCGGCCTCATGGCCCCCACCTCGGGGAAGATCACCATAAACGGGAAACCTTTCTCCGGGACCGACGGCGGTATGAGGAGAGAGATCGGGGTCGTGGGTCACAAGGCGTGTGTATACCCCTCTCTCGCGGCGCGCACTAACCTGCTCTTTTTCGGGAAGCTGTTTCGCGTCCCGGATCTCCCGCACCGGACGGAAGAGGTCCTGAGAAAGGTGGGCTTGTGGGAGAGAAGGGACGACCCGGTTACAACCTATTCCAGCGGCATGAAACAGCGCCTGGCGATTGCGAGGGCGATTCTCCACCGGCCCCGACTCCTTCTGCTGGACGAGCCGTTTTCGGGCCTGGACGCCGGCGCCATCGAGAACCTGAAGGATCTGCTCTCCGGGTTCAAGCGGGAGGGAAAGACGGTGGTGATGGTCACTCACCGGCTGCGGGAGGGCTTCGACCTCGCCCACAGAGTGGTGGTGATAGACAAAGGGTGTATCACCCTTTCAAAGGAGAGAACCGGTTTTTCCTGGGATGATTTTCAAAGTTTCTATCATTCGAAAAAAATGGTGACGCGCGCGGAGAAGAGAAACTGATTCCATGGCGGTATTCACCATAGTCTGGAAAGACATCGTCCTGGAGCTCAAGACCCGGGAGGTGATCAGCTCCATGCTGTTCTTCTCCTTCCTGGTCATCCTCATCTTCAACTTCGCCTTCGATTTGGATATGCGCTCCGATGATCTCGTAAACCTGGCCCCCGGGGTGCTCTGGGTGTGCTTTACCTTTGCCGGGATCCTGGGGTTGAACCGCTCCTTTCTGATCGAGAAAGAGGAGGGAGGCATCACCGGGCTGATGCTCGCTCCCGTCGACCGCAGCTTGATCTTTATCGGGAAGGTCCTGAGCAATTTTCTCTTCATGCTGATCGTGGAGATTCTGTCGGCGGTGGCGTTTCTCGTCCTCTTCAATTTCAACACTCTGTACGAGAGGGCCCTTCCCCTCATCGTCATCCTGCTGCTGGGGACCCTGGCCTTTGCGGTCATCGGGACCCTTTTTTCGGCTATTACGGTGAACACCAAGGCGAGGGAGATCCTCCTCCCTCTTCTCTTTTTCCCCGTCTTGGCTCCCGTCGTAATTGCCGCCGTCTCGTCAACAGGTATCGTCCTGAGGGGCGGAGGATTGGAGAAGGCCGCGCAGTGGCTGAAGATCATGAGCGTTTTCGACATCCTGTTTTTCGCTATCGGCATCGCCGTGTTCGGCTACGTGTTGGAAGAGTGAAGCATTCTCGGGGTATACTATCAACTATCGTGCAAGGAGTCGGCCAATGAAAGGGAAAGAAACACTGGGGACCATCCTGGGATTTGTCACTCTCTTTATGGTTATCCTCTCCCTCTATGGGGCGTTCAAGATCGCACCCACGGAGAAGATAATGGGAGATGTCCAACGGATCTTTTATTTCCACGTCGCGATCGCCACCGTGAGCTTTCTGGCTTTCTTCATCGTCTGTGTCGCCAGTGTCCTCTTTCTGATGAAAAAGGATCTCTTCTGGGACCGGCTGGCTTCCTGCACCGCCGAGATCGGGATCCTCTTCCTCTCCCTGGTCCTTCTCACGGGTATGCTGTGGGCCAAGCCGGTGTGGAACGTCTGGTGGGCTTGGGATCCCAGACTGGTCACCACCCTCCTCATGTGGTTCATCTACGTCGCCTACTTCATGGTGAGGGCCTCAGTCTCCGACGTGGGGAAACAGGCCCGGTTTTCCGCCGTGATCGGGATCGTCGGTTTCCTGAACGTTCCTATCGTGTACCTGTCGACGAGCTGGTGGAGGTCCATCCACCCTCTGCTGAGAGAGCAGAAAGGGGGGTTGGATCCCCTCATGCTGAAAGTAATGCTGCTGTCGCTTTTCACTTTCATCCTGCTGTTCGCATGGCTGCTGTGGTACCGCTTCGGTATCGCGCAGCTGGAAAATGAGGTTGCAGAAATCAGGGCCGTCATGGAAAAGGGGGCATAAATGAAAAACTGGATTTTTCTGTTTACGGCATACACCATTATCTGGGCCGGTATGCTGGGGTATCTCATAAAGCAGTTCCAGCGCCAAAAGCAGCTGGAGCGGGAGGTTGATCTCCTCAAGAAACGTCTCCCATCGGAGACCTCTCCCCGATCCCCGGATTCATGACGCCTGTCATCCCGAGGGAGGGAGCATCGCGACCGAGTCGAGGGATTCTGATTTTTCAGATTCCTCGACTACGCTCTGAATGACACATAGGGCAGACTTTAGAGTGACATAGTGTTATACACATCGTAATTTTACATCCGGGGCCGAATCTAACCTGACGGATCTTTCAGGAGAAAATGTTTTCCGAGGAACAATGGACTGAAGGGGTGAAACAAGGGTAGTTGTCATGAAAAAACGACAGGGGACGATTCTGCTGGTTTCTCTCGTTACCGCGTGGGCCGTGGTGTTCGGCGCGGGCGGAGTCGGCCGCAGTGAACAGAAAAATCAGGTTGACAGCGCAAAGGGGAAAGAACTCGTGCAAAAACTGTGCGTTTTTTGCCACAGCGAGGCAAGGTTCTCACAGGGAAAGGTCGAGCCCTGGAGTGTGACCCTCCCGAAGATGACACTGCAGGAGTTTCACCGCACCGTGAAGAGCGGCATCCCGCCGGCGATGCCGGCATTCCCGGAGCTCACCGAAAGAGAGACCGCCCCTATTTATATATTTTTAAAGCATCAGGTCGAAGCCTCCAGCTCCCACCCCCCGGGAGCCGAAAAGGTGAAGGGCGCCCTGGAGAAAAAGCTGAGCGCGGAGCTCCGGTGCACCTGCTGCGGCAAGCTGGTGAAAGATTGTTCCTGCAAGATGATCCCGCGCATCCGGGCCAGGATTCGCGAGCTGGAAACCCAAGGCCAGGGGGAGGATGAAATTAAAGAGGCCCTGGTCGCAAAGT
>JAUVQV010000174.1 GCA_030597995.1 Candidatus Rokuibacteriota bacterium | reverse complement strand
GAGTGAACGTGGCCTGCGGCCCGAGATACGCCACCGAGAGCGGCTCTTCAAGCTGATGAGAAGCGGCGAAGACCTCACGATAAATCGCCCGAAGCGAATCCTCCGGAAAGGGACCGGGGTTCTGCTTTGCGATCCGGGCCAGTATCTGATCTTCGCGCGTCGAATCGAAGACCTCAAGGCCCTTCGCCTTTTTGACCTCACCGATTTTCTGTGCCAGGGTGGCGCGGGTATTGAGCAGTGCCAGGAGCTTTTTGTCAACGGCGTCGATCTTTTTTCTGTAGTCTTGGACGGACATACGCACTCTACGCGATGTAGTGGTACTTCTTCGGGTCGGTCGCACTAGCAGCAGCGGTAATCGGACCCTTCCAGCGCCTTGCTGGAGGTGATGGAAAACCCCCCTTGCCGGAAAGTATCACGGTAATCTATATGAATCGCGCCCAGTTTTTCCAACAAACTGCCTTCAACAACCATTTTCAGGCCCTCAGAATCGAAGAGCCGGTCCTCCTTCTTAGGTTCATCCAGAACCAGGCCCAGGGAGGGCCCCCCTCAACCGGAGGTGACTCGCACTCTGACCGCAGAGTCCGACTGGTCCCCAGTCAGACTTTCCATCAATTCCTCACGTGCCCGTTTCGAAACTGTAACCCTCTTCCGGCCTCCACTAAAGCATGGTAATCATACAGGTAAGTGCAATCTCACCTACATAAATACCACAAAGCCGGACGAGACGCAATTTTTGACTTTTTACCACTGTTATATGAAAATAGAAGCGCAGCAATCCAAATTGAACAATGATCTGCTTAATAACTGGAGCGGCTGGATTTATCGGCTCTCATCTGTCGAGGCAGCTTCTGTCTGCCGGTTGGAAGGTGCGAGGGGTGGACAATTTTGCTGACTTCTACCCCCGCAAAATGAAAGAGGACAATATCGCCGACCTGAGGCGGCGCCGCCATTTTGAATTCATCGAACGGGACCTGGTGACGGCTGATCCCTCACCTCTCTTGGATGGGGTGGGGGCGGTCGCCCACCTCGCCGCCCAGGCCGGTGTCAGGACGTCTTGGGGAGCGGAGTTCAGGACCTACACCGACTCCAATATCCTGGCTACCCAGCGTTTACTGGAAGCCAGCCGAGAAAGGGTGCTGGAGAAGTTTGTATTTGCTTCATCCTCTTCGGTCTACGGAGAAACGCAGCAATTCCCCTTGGAGGAGGAGGCCACTCTCATGCCCCTCTCTCCATACGGAGTGACGAAGCTTGCCGCAGAGCGTCTCTGCCGTTTATACTGGAAAAACTTCGGAGTTCCAACTGTGTGCCTGCGCTATTTTACGGTGTATGGACCCGGGCAGAGGCCGGACATGTCCTTCCACCGCTTCATTCGGGCTGTGCTGCGCGGTGAGCCGCTCACGCTCTTCGGCACCGGAGAGCAAACCCGCGATTTTACCTTTGTCGACGATGCGGTGGAGGCAACCATGGCGGCTTTGCAAGACGGGCAACCGGGCAGGGTCTACAACATTGGCGGTGGAAACCGGGTTTCCCTGAAACAGGTCCTGGAAATGCTGTCGGAATTGACCGGGAGAGAGCCCCGGATCGAGTACCTCGATTTCGTGAAAGGGGACATGATGCATACAGTAGCGGATACCAGGCGGGCCCAGAGTGAGCTGCGGTTTTCACCTCGGACCGGAATCAAGCAGGGCCTCAAGGCCGAGGTGCTCTGGCTCCGGAAGGTACTGCAGTAATGGTATTACTCAGCCGCCGCGATGAACCAACAGAAGGAGGCGCTAATGCCGCTCAATGAAGATCTGTTACATATCCTGGCCTGCCCGAAATGCAAGGGGGAAATCCGCCTTTCTCCAGAAGGGGATGGCCTCATTTGCGAGACCTGCCGACTTCGCTACCCCATTCAGGACGGAATTCCCGTCATGTTGATCGACGAGGCTCAGCCTTGGGAAGGAGAGTTGTAATAGCGCCGGGAGCTATCAGAAAGGTTGTCTTTATCCGGTTCAGCTCCCTCGGCGATGTCGTGCTGGCCACGTCTGCAGTTCGCAGCGTAAAGGCCAGATTTCCGCAGTCGGAGATTACCTTCCTGACGAAGCAGATCTACCGCCCCCTGTTAGAAACACACCCGGATATTTTCCGGGTCGAAGGGATTGAAACCGCGCGGTCACGGAGCAACCTGTGGAGTTTGGCGCGTCTCTGCCGCAGTCTTGGTCCATTTGACGTGGTTGTGGACTTGCACCAAAGTATCCGGAGCAGACTCTCCAGACGCCTGATTCCGGCCTCTCGCCGGATCGGATATCGGAAACAGATTCTTCTTAGACGACTCTGGGCGCTGGGTTTGTTGCGGGAAAAAATGCAACTTGAGCGGCGGCATGTGGTGGACAGGTACCTCGAGGCCTTGCGTCCGCTGGGGGTGGACCCAAACCCCCTCTGTCCGGAGATTTTTATTGACCCGGAAGAAATAGAGAGCGCCGCAGAGTTCCTCCGTTCCAAGGGCGTGAGAGACCCCCGGCGGACCGCGGTGCTCTTTCCAGGGGCCAAGTGGCCGAACAAACGCTGGGTTACCGAGGGGTTCTCGGCCGTGGGAGAGCAATTGCGCAGTGAAATGGGACTGGAAGCGATCCTTGCAGGAGATGCCGCGGACATCGATTGTGCCCGGAAGGTGTGGCAAGGGATGTCCGGAGAGGTAACCGACATCACCGGCGAGACCCCGCTCCGTCAGTTGGCCGCGATTCTGAAACTGGCGAGGGTGGCAGTCGGGAACGACTCCGGACCGGGTCATATCGCCGCCGCAGTCGGGACGCCGGTGGTTGCGGTGTTCGGACCGACGGCCGAGGTCTTCGGCTTTACCCCCCGGGGAGAAAGGGTTGGGGTGGTCAGTCTCCCTTTGGACTGCCGTCCCTGCACGATCCACGGCGGCAGCGGATGCAGGAGGGGAAAACGGTCTTGTCTTGAGGACATCGGGCCGGAAAACGTTATGGAGGCGGTGCGGGCGGTTCTGGTGTCCCGAGGCTGAAGGAAGGGTGTGGGAAACTCTTGATAATTTATATCAATTGTGCATCCGAACTTATCGTATTATAATATGTTTCTCACAGCAAAGATTACATTCATGTTGGGAGGAGTGCGGGAATTGAGACCTTGCAGGATGCCGGGTAGCCGGGCGTTCCTCAACCGTATGGAAAGTGACTGATGGGCGTGTATCGCCGTCTTCTCTCTTATCTGAGCCCCTACCGGAAGAGGTTTGTCTCGGCCATTTTTTTCATGCTGGTTTCCGCCCTCACCACCGCCAGTGCTGCCCTGCTGGTCAAGAATGTGCTCGACGACATTTTCATCCGGCGGGACAGCAGTATGCTCTGGCTCCTCCCGGGCGCGATCATTGCAGTGTACCTCGTCCAGGGATTTGCCCACTTCATGCAATCCTTCCAGATGAAATACATCGGTCAGCTCGTAGTGCGGGACATTCGCAATCATCTCTTCTCGCATCTGCAGCGTCTTTCCCTCTCATTTTATCAGCGCCGATCCACCGGCGCCCTCATCTCACGGTTCATAAACGACGTGCTCCT
>JAUVQV010000022.1 GCA_030597995.1 Candidatus Rokuibacteriota bacterium | reverse complement strand
GGGATCCTCGACCTCGGTCAAAAGAATGGTCGAGAGGGCCCGGCGGCGGCGGTGGGAAGCCAATAAGACCCGGAGGTCGATATCTGTCAGGACGTCGCCATTCAGAATCACAAAGGTCCCCTTCCCTCCCGAGGAGGCGAAGCGCACCGCACCACCGGTTCCCAATGGCTCTTCCTCCACGACATACTCGAGGAGCATGCCACGGGGAAGATACCTCTTCATCGCTTCACGGACGTCGTCGGGACGGTAGGAAAGGCTCAGGAGCACTCTCGAGATACCGGCTTTTCGCAACAGATCCAGTTGATAAGTGAGAAAAGGGCGGTTGGCCAGAGGAACAATCGGCTTGGGAATGGAAAGGGTCAGGGGACGCAGGCGCGTTCCTTTTCCTCCCGCGAGTATGATTGCCTGCATCAGTGCCCCCATTTGCTCATCATTATGAATATATCTTGTTGTATTAAAAGGATTTTATTATTTTTCTCCTTATCTGTCAAACTAAACTGAATCCTGGAATTCACCCCCCTCGAGTGACCCGGGGCACCCGCCTTAAAAGAAACGGTTCCTAATAGCCGGGCAAGGGTGTATCCTTCCCATGAGGAAATCATGTCCATGAGCCTCGCAAGAGCTGCACTCTACGCCCTCCTGCTGTTCTCCCGGCCCCCCGGCGTGGGAGCTGAAAGCGCCCCAGAGTTGCTCCGGGAGGGAGAGACTTTATTTAAAGCCGGCCGCCTTGATGAGGCGGCGGAAAAATTCCGGGAGGCCTTGCAGGCAGATCCCTCATCCACGGGGGCGAAACGAAATCTGGCCTATACCTGGGCGGCTTTGGGCCGGATGCATTTTCAAAAGGGTGAGTGGAGAGAGGCCAGGGGAGATCTTGAAAAGGCGATCGAGGCCGGTCCTGAGGAACCGGAATTCCATATTCTGCTGGGCAGAATCCTCTTTCGGGAGGGGGACCTTCCTGCGGCCCGGTGGGAAAGTGAGGCGGCCCTGGGACTCGACCCAGATCATCCCCGTGCGCTGGAGCTGTCGGGTGATATCCTGTACCAGGAGGGGTATCTCACTCGCGCCATACCGCCGTGGGAGAGGGCTCTGAAAAAAGCGGGGAATCAGGCCGCACTCCTTCGGACAAAAATCGAAAAGGCCCAAAAGGAGCTGGAAGCCGAGACGGGCTTTGGTCGGGAGGTCAGCGTGCATTTCACCCTTCAGTTCGACGGCCCTGTCCCCGGGAAGGTCCGCCAGGCCGTATTGCGCTTTTTGGAGGATGCATACGACCGCATAGGGGAGGAACTGGGGCACTACCCCCAGAACGACATTCCAGTTATCCTCTACTCCCGCATCCAATTTAAGGAAATAACCAGCAGTCCTTCCTGGGCCGCCGGGACCTTCGACGGCAAAATCCGCGTTCCAACCGCGGGCTTGACACACCATCAGGATTTCGAGCAGCTGCGATCCGTTCTGGCCCACGAGCTTACTCACGCATTCCTGAGGAGCATCGCGCCGCAGGGCCTGCCTCTCTGGTTTGAAGAGGGGCTCGCCAAGCACTTCGAGGGAATCCCTACTGAGGCGGCGCAGGCGTGGCTGGGACGGCACGCAGGAAGACGGTTCTCCACCCTCGAGGAGTTGAATCGGGCACTGCAAGGCCGGGGAGGGAGTGACCGGGCGTCTTACCTCGCCTCGCTATTGGCGGTGAGGCATTTGATTGAGAGGGAAGGGCTTTGGACCGCCAGGAGGGTTGTTGAGGAGGTGGGGAGTGGCCGACCTTTTCCGCAGGCCTTTCAGAGTGAAGTTCGGCTGGAGCCGGAAGAGTTTCAGGAGATGTGGCGAGGCGCCCTCCCTTAGCCCGCGTTATTCACGGGCACTTTTGCATTGATGGACAAGGCGTTGGTGACGGTTGGAAAAAGAACTGAAAAGAGGTACTATACTAGTGCAATGGGTAGCTAACGCCGAGTGCTGGGAGGAAAATTGAGAACCAGTTCCCTTTGCGGCATAGCCTCTGCGGCCCTTACCGGGTTCTTACTGCCCTTTATCTCAGGGATGGTGTTTTCTGGGTGTTCTCCTCCACCGGAGGAGTTTTCCGCCCCTCCGCACCCGGAGGCGAGAGTCGGTGACCTGGTGATTGCGCTCCTCCCGGAACGCAATGTCTTCGAGCAAAAGAAAAAATACAGGCCTCTGCAGGACTACCTCTCGAAAAAGTTGGGGATAACCGTGTACTTCAGGCTCTTGGACAATTACCAGCGTATTTTCGAGGAACGCCAGCAAGGAACCGTGGACGGAGGTTTCTTCGGCAGCATGAACGGAACTATCGCCCAGTTGAGGGGAGCCGTCCAGATCTTGGTCCGCCCGCAATGGCGGGATGGCCATTCCACCTACCGGGGCTATATCCTTACCCATACCAATCTGAGAGGTGACATCACGGAGGACCCCCGCACCTGGCGAGGGAGGAGAATCGCTTTTGTCAACAAGGTCACCACCGCCGGCTATCTCTATCCCCTGAGCCTTATGCGCGGGTCGGGATCCACCGAGGATATCGACGATTATTTCGAGCGGGTGATTTTCACGGGCAGCCATGACGGGGTCGTTACCGCCCTGTTGCAAAGGGAGGTGGATCTCGGGGCTTGCAAGAACACCGTCTACGATGAGATCATGCTGCTCCACCCCGATGTCGCAGGCAAGCTCACTATCCTCTCCACTTCCCCGGACGTGCCGTCCAACGCTCTGGGAGTACGCCCGGATCTATCAGACTTTTTGAAGGAGAGGATCAGGAGCGTCCTGATCGGAATGAACGCCGATCCCGAGGGTGAGACTGTCCTCAAAGAATTCGGGGCCCTGGGATTTATAGAGACTTCCCTCGACGATTACCGGCCGGTGATCAAAATGACCGAGAAGGCAGGTATCGACCTCTCCCAGTGGCCTCTCCGCCGTGTGAAAGACGATCGTCCTTATCGTTGAGGCCCCTTATGACTCTGCGCTTCCGCCTTGTCCTGTTCGCCGCGATCATGGCCGTCAGTACTCTTGTCGGATCGGCAACTATTATCATGAACATAAACAGTCTGAGCAGGAACCAGAAGATGCGGGCTTTTAAAAATTCAATGTATCAAAAGCACATGCACGCCCGGGAGCTTATTCAGAAAGCCCAATCCCTGATCTACCAGCACAAGGCCGGCTATACCCACGATATCGACAGTCTGGTAAATAACATTTACGAATTTGAGCTTCTACTCCATGAGATTCCGGAGTTATACTGGAATAACTATCGGGAGCCTTACTGTCTCCGCTGCCACCCTCACAGTCCGGACCAGATAACTCGGCTGGTGGCAACCCTCAATACCGTGCAATACCAGACGCAGCGATACAAGGAGAGCGTCAGCACTCTCATCACCACCAGCGATCCGGATATCATCGCGGTCCAGCACCGGGCTATCAGCGAACTCGGTCAAATCATTCTTGACACTATCCATCAGATCAACTCAACCGCGCTGCAGATGATCAGCGAGCTGAGTTACGACACCTCTCAACTTCTTTACCGCACCCGGATAGTGATTGCGACTTCAGTTATTGTGGTCGCTGTGATGCTCGTCTTTTTCGTCGCTTACGTACTGAGCATTTTTCACCGTATCTTTTCGACCCTCATTCAAGGGACGGATTCTATCTCCCACGGCGACTTCAGGCTCCGCCTTCCGAAGTCGGCAAAAAACAACGAACTCGGGCTGATTTCCGACCGCTTCAATCACATGTCCGAGCAACTGCAGAAGAGGGATGAGCAAATAGAGGAAAAATCTCTCGAAACGGAAAAGGCCTATTTGAAGGTGAAAGACCTGAACGACACCCTCGAGGAGAGGATCTCGGAAAGGACCGCCGAGCTCGAGGCATCGGTGAATAAGCTCCAGCTCACCGCCTCCGAACTGCAGAAATCCCAGCGCAAGATTGAAGCTGCAAACCTCGATCTCGTGCACGCCAACCAGGCCAAGGCGGATTTCCTTTCCATCGTCTCCCACGAGCTGAAGACGCCGCTTTCAGTAATCAATGGTTTTCTTTCCCTTATCCTTGACGATCGCTACCGGAACGACACCGTAAATCTCATGGAGGCAGTGCAGATCTGCAAGCGCAGGGGTGAGCAGCTCTCGCGCATGATCGACGAGCTGATCGACCTTTCCCGGCTGGATGCTCACGCCATGATACTCAATATGGAACGGGTAGCCCCCGCGACGCTCCTTCGTGAGACCGCGGAACAACTGCAGGAGGACCTGCAGCGCAAGCATATCCGTCTCAGCTACGACCTGCCCCCTCATCTTCCCCTCCTCACCTGTGATCCCGCCAAGTTCCAGCAGATATTCATCAACCTCCTGGGCAATGCGATCAAGTTTTCTCCCGAGGGGGAAGAAATCAAGCTCGGTTGCGAAGAGCGGGAAAATGATTTTCTTTTCACGTGCCGGGACAAAGGGATTGGTATCCCCCCCCAGGAGCAGGAAAAGATCTTCGATAAGTTTTACCAGGTGGATTCCTCGGCGACACGACGCTACGGAGGCGCCGGATTGGGTCTGAGCATCGTTCGTGAAATCGTTCGGCTCCACGGGGGGGAAATTTGGGTCAAGAGTGCGCCTGGGGAGGGAGCGTGCTTCTTCCTCACCTTCCCGAAGGGGGGTGGTGCCGAAAGCGGCACCCCCTCTGCCGGCCGAGGCGCAGGGAAACAGAGTGGTGTGCAGCAGTTCAGTGCGCGACGAGAGGAGCTAGAAACTACGCCCGGCACAGGCCCTGCGGCGCGTTTCACTCCTCCGGGTGGAGATGCCTGTAGAGAGCGCCCGCGGTCGTCGACGGGAGCCCCGACAGAGAGCAAAGCTCTTCCCAGGAAACCTTTTGCAGCACAGTGAAGCTACCGAACCGTTTCAGAAGCATCTTTTTTCGCGCCTGACCAATTCCGGGGACCTCATCCAAGGCACTGGAGCGGCCTCGCCTTTTCCGCAGCATCCGGTGATAAGATATTGCGAAGCGGTGTGCCTCGTCCCGCACTCTCTGCAGGAGCTTGAGAACCGGCGAATCGGAATCAAGCCCCAGGGTGCGAGCTCCCTGGGAGGCGAAGACCACATCAATACCGCGACCCCCTGAGGGTTTGGCGATGGCCAGCAGCAGCTTCGGTCTCCAACCCTGGCCGGCGAGCGCCGAATCTCCCGCCGAAAACTGACCCCGGCCGCCGTCCAGCAGCAATATGTCGGGAGCTCGCCATTCCCCGGAGACGACACGGTGGGCCAGCCTTCTCACCACCTCCCCCAGCATTGCGTAATCGTCTCTCCCCGATCCTCCCCGGATTCGGAATCGCCTGTACTCGCGTTTTGAGAATCTTCCCCCCTCCCACCACACCAGAGATGCCACGGAGTCAGTTCCGGACAGATTCGAGGCATCCACGGCCGCCAGAGATTTCAGGTCCCCCTCACTTTCCGCCAGGCGCCCCAGTTCCGAGAGAAGCGGCTCCCCCCGCGACAGCGCCGGCTTCCCCTCTTGAAGAACCCGCAGGGCATTCTTGGACGCCAGGGCGACCAGGGAGCGTTTCTGTCCGGCCCGCGGTACTCGCAGGACCACCTTTTTACCGCGACCACGCTCCAGCCAGGCGGCGATGACCTCGCTTCTATCCGGCTCCATCGGAATCAGGATCTCCGGCGGGATTGAATCGTTATCGTCGTAAAAGGCCTGCAGGAAATGCCCCATACTTTCACCCTCTCCCCCATCCACGAAGAGATCCGTAAAATGAAAGGTCCGAGTACCGAGGATGCGGCCGTTCCGGATATGGATTACCGCGAACGCCCGTCGATCCCCCAAACGGACGGACCCTATCACGTCGAGATCACCCTTCCCCGGGAGGTGGGCCTTCTGGGGTTTCAGGGTGGCCTCGATGGCTGCGATCCGGTCGCGGAGGAGAGCGGCCTCCTCGAAGTGCAGGGCACGAGATTCCGATTCCATACGCCGGCGAAGCCTGGCGGCAAGGTCTGCCCCCCTCCCCTGGAGAAACATGGCTACCCCTCGAACCAGTTCCCGGTAGTCCCGGGCAGAAACGTTCCCGGCACAGGGCCCCAGGCATCGCTGCATCTGCTAGTCCAGGCCGGGGCGCCCCTGCCGACTCCCGATCGGCCGGCGGCACGTCCGGAGAGGAAAAAGCCGCTGGAGGAGTCGCAGAGTGTAGCGCATGGCTCCGGCCGGGACATAGGGGCCGAAGTACCGCGCGCCGTCGGGAGCTGGCTTCCGGACAATGGTCAGGGTGGGAAACTCCTCGCGGACGGAAAGGCGGATAAAAGGATAGGTCTTGTCATCCTTGAGAGCAATATTGTATCTCGGCCGCCACTTCTTGATGAGGGAGTTCTCCAGTACCAGAGCCTCGAGTTCGTTGTCCGTTATGAAAAAATCGACTTCCGCCATGCGTCGCAGCAAGAGAGCCGTCTTCGGCCCCTGGCGGGCGGGGTCAGCGTAAGCTCGAACCCGGGTCCGGAGTGACTTGGCTTTGCCGACATAGAGCGGAGCGCCGGAAGCGTCCCGCATGATGTAGACTCCAGGCGCTGAAGGAGCTTTGTCAATCCTCAGCTTCTGCAGCACTGCTTTGGCTCGTACCTTCATCGCTTTCGCCCGGTGGACGGCTTCACCTTTGCGCCGAGAGATGCTGGGGATTCATGCCCGAGGCCGGCCGTCATCTCCATCTTCTTCAGCTCCCGTATTCGGTCCCGGAGGGAGGCCGCCTGTTCAAACTCCAGCCGCGCCGCCGCACTCCTCATCTCCTCCTCCATCTTTCGAATGAGGTGGTCCACCTCCTCCATGGTGCGGTACTCATCCGCCGCTTCCTGCGCCAGGGGGACCGTATAATAGTCGGCCTCATAGATCGAGGCTAGGACATCGTTGACTTTCTTGAGGATCCCGACCGGGGTAATACCCTCTCGACGATTGTATTCCTCCTGAATGGCGCGGCGACGGCTCGTCTCCTCCACTGTCCTCCGAATAGCCTTCGTGATGGTGTCGGCATACATGATTACCGTGCCGTCAACGTTCCGGGCCGCCCGCCCGGCGGTTTGAATAAGGGCCGTCTCGGAGCGTAAAAAGCCCTCCTTGTCCGCTTCCAGGATGGCAACCAGGGAAACCTCCGGGAGATCCAGCCCCTCCCGGAGGAGATTGATTCCTATCAGCGCGTCGAATTTACCGAGACGCAGGTCTCTGAGGAGGCGCAGCCTTTCGAGGGTTTCGATCTCGGAGTGCAGGTAGCGCACTCGCATTCCGAGCTCGGCATAGTATTCTGTCAGATCCTCGGCCATGCGTTTGGTCAGGGTAGTGACGAGCACTCTTTGGGAGCGAGCTGCCCGTCGGCGGATTTCCTCCATCAGATCCTCAACCTGACCGGCAATGGGGCGGATTTCCACTACCGGCTCCATCAGGCCGGTGGGGCGGACAATCTGCTCCACGGCCTTGCCTCCGACTTGCTCCAGTTCGTAGCGGGCCGGAGTCGCTGAAACAAAGATGACCTGGCTGACGCGGGACTCGAACTCTTCGAAGGTCAAAGGCCGGTTATCATGTGCCGAAGGGAGTCGAAAACCGTGATCCACCAGATTTTTCTTGCGCGAGTAGTCTCCGCGGGCCATGGCTCGAAGCTGGGCTACCGTGGCGTGACTTTCATCAATAACCACCAGGAAGTCCTCGGGAAAGTAGTCCAGGAGGGTCGGCGGGGGCTCTCCCGGAGACCGGCCGGTGAGGTGGCGGGAGTAATTTTCAATTCCCGAACAAAAGCCGATTTCGCGAATCATCTCCAGGTCGAAACGGGTGCGCTGCTCCAGGCGCTGGGCTTCAAGAAGTTTTTCCCGGCGGCGGAACCACGTTATCCTCTCCGTCAGCTCCTGCTCGATACTCTTCAGTGCTCGATCCATTATTCCTTCAGGAATGACATGATGGCTTCCCGGGAAAATAGTCACGTTCTCGAGTGTTCCTCTCACCTGTCCGGTGAGGGGATCCAGATGAGAGAGGCGCTCTATGGTGTCCCCGAAAAATTCGACTCGAATCGCCCTCTCTCCTTCGTAGGCTGGAAAAATCTCAACCACATCCCCTCTCACCCGGAAGGTGCCGCGGTGGAAATCGAGGTCGTTTCTCTGATATTGGATGTCTACCAGCGCCCGGAGCAGGGCCTGACGTTCATGGGTCTCTCCCACCACCAGAGGGATCCGCATGCGGGAATAG
>JAUVQV010000222.1 GCA_030597995.1 Candidatus Rokuibacteriota bacterium | reverse complement strand
ATGCTCTGGCAATAGACCTCCCAATCGAGGTCTTCCCCGTGCCCGGTGGACCGACGAAACAGAGAATAGGACCTTTCATATCCTGCTTAAGCATTCGTACTGCCAGGTAGTCAAGTATCCTTTCCTTGACCTTCTCCAGGTCATAGTGATCCTCGTTCAGTACCCTTTCGGCCGTTTCGATATCGAGGTTGTCGGTGGTGGACTTGCTCCACGGCACCTCCACCAGCCAGTCCAGGTGGGTGCGCACCATCGAGGCCTCGGCAGCCTCGGGGTGCATGTGCTTGAGGCGGTCGAGCTGTTTCTCGGCCTGGGCGAGGACTTTCTCGGGCATTCCGGCAGCCTTGATTTTTTCCTGGTACTCTGAGACCTCCGAGGAGCGCTCATCGATCTCGCCCAGCTCCTTCTGAATCGCTTTGAGCTGCTCCCGCAGGATGTACTCCCGCTGCGATTTGTCTATTTCACCCTTCGCCCGGTTCTGGATCTTCTCCTGCATTTCCAGAACGTTGGTCTCATTGTTCAACAGTTCGTTCACCCGCCGGAGACGGTCCAGGGGATCGACAATCTCGAGCACAGCCTGGGCGGCGTCGATCTTGAGACCGAGGTTCGACCCCAAAAGATCCGCCAGCCGCCCGGGGTCGTCGATATTTTCCGCCACCAGCATTATGTCCGGGAGAACGACTTTTCCGAGGGATATGACCTTCTGCATCTGCTCTTTTACGGTCCGTATCAGGGCCTCGGTCTCCAGGTCCTTTTTCTTGACCACCGTTTCTTTGATGCGTTTGACGGCGACCTTGAGAAAGGGCTCTTCCTGCAGGACCTTTTCCACCCGCGCCCTGCTTATTCCCTGCACCAGGATCTTGATCCGTCCGTCCGGCATCTTCAGCATGCGCATGATGAGGGCCACCGTTCCGATCTGAAAGAGGTGCTCCGGGCCCGGCTCCTCGACCTCCTGGTCCCGCTGGGCCAGCAAGAATATCAGACGATCCTTCGAGAGGGACTCATCGATAGCATTGATGGAGAATGTCCGGGCTACGAAGAGGGGGAGGATCATGTAGGGAAAAACCACAATGTCCCGGATCGGCAGGACGGGAATCTCTTTGGGGATCTTCAACACTTCTTCTTTCTTGGCCAACGCGGTCTCCTTTTCAATGGAGAGAAAGTCATTCGACGGTGACGGGTATGACCTTTTTCTGACCCCTCTTTTCCGGTGCTTTTGGAATATGAATCTGAAGTATTCCCATACGATAGACGGCTTTGATCTTTGCCGGATTGATGGACTGAATGAGGGGAATCATGCGCCGGAAGGTCCCGAATGTCCTCTCCATACAGAGGAAGTTGATCCTCCCCGGTTCCAACACCTCATCTTTCAATCCTTCGATAAGCATAGTGCCGGCGGAGATGGATACCTCGAGGTGCTCGAGCTTCACCCCCGGGAGCTCAGCCTCCACCACGATCTGCTCCGGTGTTTCGTAGATGTCCAGAGCCGGAAAGTCGGTTTCGTCCCAGAGGGTGGCACTGACGCCCCGTTGCCCTAAGAGCTGCTTGATGTATCGCTCTATCAACTCTTCCGGTGGTCCCGGAATGATGCTGGTCTCGCCCTTGCGGAATCCCATCTTTACACCACTCTACCTTTGTCTCGCATTGGAAAAGATCGCTTTCCGGCTGTTCCCGGCGCGGCCGCTTTTCATATCTTCAGCTCACCCAGGTAATTCCTGAAACTCTCCCCCAGCTCAGGGTCCCGGAGGGCAAACTCCACCGTGGCCTTCAGGAAACCGAGCTTGTTGCCGGAGTCGTAGCGCTTCCCCTCGAAGAGGTGACCGAAGAGAGGGGAATCCTGAGCCATTTTCCGGAGAGCGTCGGTAAGCTGGATCTCTCCTCCCCGGCCCGGCGGGGTGATTTCCAGGTAACGGAAGATGGCCGGCGTGAGGACGTAGCGCCCGATCACCGCCAGGTCGGAGGGCGCCTGGGAGGGTTCGGGTTTCTCCACCAAGTCGGTGATCCGGTAGGTCCGCTCCGCGATCTTCCGGGCCTTGATGGCTCCGTAGTCCTGGATAGCCGGGCCCGGCACCTGCTCCACCGCCACCACCGGCCCGCCGTGCTCCTCGAAGGCCATGATCAGCTGCCTGAGGCAGGGGACAGGGGAGTGGATGATGTCGTCCCCCAGGAGGACCGCGAAGGGTTCGTCACCGACCAGCCTCCGGGCACAGAGGATGGCGTGGCCCAGGCCGAGGGCCTCCCCCTGGCGGAGGGAGGAGAAATTCGCGAGCTGCCGGATTTCCCGGATCCTTTCCAGGATTTTCTTTTTCCCCTTCTCTTCCAGGGAGTGTTCCAGCTCGAAGGAAGTGTCGAAGTGGTCCTCAATGGCTGTTTTTCCCCGTCCGGTGACAAAGATGATATCGGTGATTCCGGATTGCGTGGCCTCCTCGACGACGTGCTGAATAATGGGCCTGTCGAGCAGGGGGAGCATCTCCTTCGGGGAGGCCTTGGTCGCCGGGAGGAACCTGGTGCCGAGCCCGGCCACCGGAAACACCGCTTTGCGTATGCCCATCAGTGTCTTTCCCCGTACCTGCTATTCCGAGCGCAGTACCCGTCAGGGCATCTCATACCCGTCATTCGAGCACAGTGCCCATCCGAACACCCTGCACCTGTCATTCCGAGCGGAGTCGAGGAATCTGGAAACTTTCAGATCCCTCGTCGTTGCATCGCCGACTTTCACGGCATCGTCCCGGCGTGTCTCTTTTCATGCTAAGAAAACCGCCTCCAAAGGTCAAGTGGGAAATCTGTGTGCGGGGTGGAGGAGAGGAAAAATACTCTGATTGCAGTATAATTAGTTCCCATCCCAGAAGCCGTGTTTTTCGGGCAATGGGACGGCCCATCGTGTGAAGTGGTCTGTCT
>JAUVQV010000131.1 GCA_030597995.1 Candidatus Rokuibacteriota bacterium | reverse complement strand
TGATCAGGGTGTCGGGGGCGCTGAAGTTCAGCTGCTCCCAGATTTCATAGGCGAAGGTCTTGGTCCCCTGAAAGAAGAAGGGGTTCCAGGAGTGGCTGGCGTAATACATCGTCTCGGCTTCCTCGAGGGCGGCCTTGGCGGCATCTTCCCTCGAACCGGGAATCTTTCGCAGGTGCGCGCCGTACATCCGTATCTGGACCGTCTTTTCCGGCGAGGCGGCGGCGGGAACCAGGATGCGGCACTCGACCCCGGCCCGCGCGCAGTAGGCGGCGATGCTGCTGCCGGCGTTCCCCGATGAGTCCTCCACGACCGCTTCCACCCCGAGTTCCCTGATTTTGCTCACCAGAACCGACGCCCCCCGGTCCTTGTACGATCCGGAGGGGAAAAGCTGCTCCATCTTGACCAGGAGAGGGCTCCCCCCGAATTCGATCTCTACCAGGGGCGTGAAGCCCTCTTCGAAGGAGACGATGTGCTCATCGCCGACCACGGGAATCGCTTCCCGGTATCGCCACAGCGTGGGCCGGCGGGTCCGGATCTTCTCCCTGTCGAGGCGGGCCTCGAATTCGATGTCAAGCGGCGAGCCGCACTCGCACCGCCACCGCGGTCTGTCCAGAGGAAAAAAGGCCCTGCATGCGGTGCATATCAAGCGATTCATTAACAGGTTCCCCCCAGGTGGGGTCTTGCTTTTCCGGTTCGAAGCGGCGGAGGCGGCTTTGCCGGCTCTTCTCTCACGCCACCTAATTCTGTAGCTCAGCCCTCACCCGATGTCAACCGTAAACGGAATGAGCGGCGGTCTCCCGGATCAGCTCGGCGGTCCTTGCGGGTTCGTCCAAGGGGACGAAATGTCCGGCCGTCGGGAGGTACACGAGCTTCGAGTTTTTGATCTCCCGGTGGAGACGCTCGGCAATCGCGGATTTCAGGTAGATGTCCCTTTCCCCCCAGATGATCAGGGTGGGCATCGGCAGGTCCCTGAGTTGACCGGCGATTTCCATCAGGTGACGGTGATCGAGGCACTTGGCCAGCTGGAGGAGTCCCTCCTTGCCCTCCGGGGTCTGCAAAGGGCGCGAGAAGAGACTCATGAGCTCCTTGGTGACCTTTTCCCGGTGGACGAAGCCGCGGAGGATGATCGCCCTCAGGACACCCAGGTTGAACGCGGCCACGGCGATATGCCGGAGTAACGGGACGCGCAGGGTGATAATGGGCTGTACCGGCCAGTAGTCGTAGGCAACTGTATTGATGAGCGTCAGCGTCCGGACCCTTTCGGGATACCTGACGGCTATTATCTGGCCGATCCCGCCGCCGACGTCATGTCCCACGAGGTGGGTCCGTTCCAGGCCGAGTCGGTCGAGGAGCTTGACAATGATCTCCGCCTGGGCGGAGATCGAGTAATCCCCCCCGTGGGGCTTGTCCGATTCGCCGCACCCGAGCAAATCGACCGTGATTACCTTGAAATTATCCGTCAGGGCCGGGACAACGTCTTTCCAGAGAAAGGAGTAAGTCGTGATCCCGTGGACCAAGAGCACGGGCTCGCCTCGTCCGAGCACGTGGCAGGCTATCTTGAAATTACCGACTTCGACCCGGGTCATTGCACTCCCCAAGTTTCCCGACCGAACATTTCCATCTTCTACCCCCTTCTCCCACTTGTCAATACCAGGACTCCCCAAGGCCCGGGAGGGCTCTCTCCTCCTAAAAAGATCCGATATCAAGAAATATTTATAGCCACATTATCAGTATGATGTGCAATACAGTTAAACCATTTTCTAGTGCATCTACCGCTCCCCCCGCTTGCTTATTGCATCTAAGTCTACAAAAAGGTGTCAGGTCTTGACATGTGACATAAGGCGATTCCATTCCGTTGGAGCGACGCTTTTCAGTGCGGTGAATTCACCGGGAAACTGCGAGCGAGTAATCCGGTATCCTGAGGGGCGTTGAATGGATATAATATTCCGGACGGCATGCGCTGTTTCGAAAAGGGCGCCGTGTGCCCCGGGAGACTCGGAGGACTTTTGTAGATGAAGGGAAACTTCAGATGAAACCATATCTCCTCGCGGGGGTTGTGTTCACCTACGCACTTATCGCACCGGCGGGCAATCTCCGGCCCGTGCACGCACTCGATGCACCAGTCATGGAAGCGCGTACCGAAGAACTTCTCAGGAAAATGTGCGATACATTGAAAACTGCGAAGCAATTAAGCTTCCAGGCGGGAATAACCTACGACGAAGTGCTTTCCTCCGGCCAGAAACTCCAGTATGCCGCTTCCTTCAACGCCTCTCTGAAGCGACCCGCTCACCTGCGGACGAATTACCGGGGCGATATGCGGACTACGGGTCTCTGGTACGACGGAAAAAACGTCACACTGCTGGATACCGAACGGAAGCTTTACGCCACCGCTCCGGCGCCGTCAGAAATTGATGGGCTCCTCGAGCGAATAGTCGAGGACTTCGGGTTCTCCATTCCCGTGGCCGACCTGCTCTACAGCGATCCTTGCAGCGTGTTGACAGAGAACGTAACCAGCGGCCAATATCTCGGAACCCATGCAATTGAAGGAGTTCACACCTACCACCTGGCATTTACCCAGGAGACTGTCGACTGGCAGCTCTGGATAGAAGAAGGCGCGCGACCGGTACCCCGAAAGATCACCATAACCTACAAGGGCCTGCCCGGTTCTCCTCAATACACCGCGGTGCTGTCTGATTGGGATTTATCGCCCGACCTGCCCGACCCACTGTTCACCTTTGAACCACCCGCCGGCACCGATCGAATCGATTTCCTGCCGGCGAAAAAGGCCCAGGAGGACCAATGAGGTACTTCTGTATGGTATTTGCGACGGCCGGCCTGCTGGCCTCGGCCTCAGGCGTTCAAGCCGGTCACCTCAGCGGTCATGGGAGTGTCCGCCACTCGGAGCGATATCGCACCGACCGCCGGCAATTGGAGATTGAAGTAGAAGACTTAAACGCACTTCAGCTTCAGCGTGAAGCGATCGCAGAACGGGAAGAGGCTCGCCGGGAGAAGGGACGACAAATCCGCCGGGAGGAAATCGATCAAATCAGAAAAGAAAAGGAGGAGTACTCCCTGGAATTCCAGCAGGCCATTCTGGATGCCAGCCGGGCAGCCCTCAGAGCGCCGCGCTTCTATTTCTATCGTCGTCCCGGATTCATGACAAGATCCCTGCCTACTCCCCACCAGGTTATTGACATTGGCGGATCCCGCTACTTCTACCACCGCGGGATTTACTATCGGCATGTCGTCTCCGATTATATCGTGGTGACCGCCCCGGTCGGTGCCGTGATCGATTCCCTGCCGGAAGGAAATATCACTCTTCGGGATCTTTCCCCAACCCTTTACTACTATTACTACGGCTCCTTCTATCGCAAGGATGCGCAAGGCTACAGGGCGATCGATCCGCCTCCGGGGTTGATTGTTTCCTACCTCCCCGACGGCTACGCCTCGCAGCGTGAAGACGACGTCCTGCACTACGTGTTCGGTAGCGTACACTACCAACCCTACTACCAGAACGGAATCATAGTATACAAAGTCACCGAATAAAAAGGTGTCACGAAGAGTAACACCAGATCTTTACTTGACTTTTTTCCTCATAAATTTCCAGGCCAAAAAAAGTTGACAAAGGTTAAGCCTGGTCATAAATTAAAATTACCCTGAGTCAAGACATGCCTGACGGTGTGTTTCGTTAGCGAAAGGTAATGGAATCGCATGCTAGAAATGTGGAAAAAAGAGAAGACGAGGTGAAAAACATGGGCGCAGGCAAGGTTTCCCGAAGAGAGTTTCTCCAGGGCACGATGGCCGCGGCGGCCGCAGCCGCGGTGGGATTGCCGCTGGCCGTTGATCAGGGGTGGGCTTCCGGACAGAAGGGATGGCGCTGGGACAAGGGCGCCTGCCGCTTCTGCGGGACCGGCTGCGGCATACAAATCGCCACCGAAGACGGCAAGGTGGTGGCCGTCAAGGGGGACCCGGACTGCCCGGTGAATCGGGGTATCCTGTGCATGAAGGGCTACGCCAACGCCAAGATCATGTACGGCGCCGACCGGCTGACACGGCCCCTCCTGCGGATGCGAAACGGCCGCTTCGACAAGAAGGGCGATTTCACCCCCGTCACCTGGGAGCGGGCCTTCGACGAGATGGAGCGCCAGTTCAAACGCGTCTACGGTGAACTCGGCCCCACCGGGGTCGGCATCATGGGCTCCGGCCAGTACACCATTCAGGAGGGCTACGCCGCGGTGAAACTCATCAAGGCCGGGTGGCGGTCAAACAACATCGATCCCAACGCCCGTCACTGCATGGCCTCGGCAGTGGCGGCCTTCATCCAGACCTTCGGGATAGACGAGCCGGCCGGCTGCTACGACGATATCGAGCTCACCGACACCGCCGTACTCTGGGGCGCCAACATGGCTGAGATGCACCCGATGCTCTGGGCGCGCATCACCGACAAACGGCTGGGGGCGCCGGACTACCGGGTGGTGAACCTCTCCACCTTCGCCAACCG
>JAUVQV010000111.1 GCA_030597995.1 Candidatus Rokuibacteriota bacterium | reverse complement strand
TGGCGGTAGTCCTCGCCCACCGTGTACCACTCCAGGAGGGAAAACTCCGGGTGGTGAAGCGCCCCTTTCTCGCCCGCCCGAAAGGCCCGCGCCACCTGAAAGATGCGGGTGAGACCCGAGGCCAGCGCCTTTTTCATCCCCAACTCGGGAGACGTGGCGAGGAAGTAGCCGGCATCCGCCGGCAGGGCGTCGATATACGGGTCAATCCCGGGGGAAAGAACGCGGATCGGTGTTTCGACTTCGACGTAGTCCCGGTCCCAGAAGAAGGTGCGGATATGCCTGAGGGCCTCATGCCGGAGCCGAAGTCGATGTCCCCCGGGGAGGGGATCTAATCCGAGGGGCGCGTCCCCCTCTGGAATCGGAGATCTTCCGGTCACCCTTTTGCGCGTTCCAGATATTCGCCGGTCCTGGTATCGACGAGGACCTTTTCCCCCTCCTTCACGAAGAGCGGCACCTGTATCGTGGCCCCGGTGTTCAAGGTGGCAGCCTTGGTGGCCCCGGTGGCGGTATCACCCTTCATCCCCGGTTCCGTGTTGATCACCTGCAACTCCACCGTGAACGGGAGGTTGATGCCTATCGGCTGCCCCTTGAAGTAGAGGATCTTTGTGTTCAGGTTTTCCGTCAAAAAGCGGGCGGCGTCCCCGACCAGAGCGGCGTCGATCTCCACCTGTTCGTAGGTGCGGTTGTTCATGAAATGGTAAAGGCCGGCATCGGCGTAGAGAAATTGCATGTCATGCTCCTCAAGCTGCGCGGGGTGGATCTTCTCGCCGCTTTTGAACGTCCGGTCGAGAACGGCACCGGTGATCATGTTCTTCAGCCGGGTTCGAGTGAACGCGTTTCCCTTCCCGGGCTTTACAAACTGGAAGTCCACGACCACGTAGGGTGTGCCGTCGATCTCTACTTTAAGGTTCTTTCTGATATCCGAGGTCTGGTACACGGGTTGCCTCCCTCATCAAGCCGGATCCGGATCGTCCGGGATTCGGGGGCGAGCCGCGTCGTGCCCGCTGAAAAAACGCATGCCGAGCCCTCCCCCCTCAGGAAGGATGTGGACCGGGTGAGACAGAAGCGACGGGGACCGAAATCTCCTGGTGATTTCCATTCCCAGCGGATCTTTTTCCAGGTCGAAGATCCCGAGTTCCGAGTCTTCGCCGGCCGCCCGCAGATCCTTCACCCATTCGTGAGGGATTCGGCCGAGTCGCCCTCCACTATGGCTGAGATCGTAAAAGGTAGCCGCCGCCGACTCGGCCTTGAACATCAGCTCGACCGGAATCTGAACCCGGATGCGGGGAGCGTGTCGCCTCTCCTCCTCGGACGGCAAGGAGGGGGCAGAGCGCGGCAGCGCCGAGAGGGCCGCCTCGATGCCGGGGAGCGGCCGCAAGATGGTCAGGGAAACCCTGATGCTCAACGGGAGGTTGTCAAAATCCTGCGGCAGTCCGACCAGTGTTAATCCGGGATGCCTAGTGACGGAACTTTTCAAGGCTCCGGCGCCGACACTGTCCACGAAATGGAGTTCACGGAGGTCGAAAAGGAGAAGGCCACCGCCCTCCTGGAAATGCAACTCCAGGCGCTCTGCCACGCGCAGCGCCCGGGATCCCGTCAAGTTGCCCCGGGGGATCCAAAGCGCGACCCCCCCGTAATAGAAACGCCCTATCCCTCCCGTTCCTCTTGCCATGGTCTCAGATGGCGCCGTCTGCGGATCACCTGTTACTCCCGGCATGTCAACGGCGGCGGTCGAGATCGTAGCGATCTATCTTCTTCTGCAGGCCGAGGCGGCTGAGGCCGAGAATGCGGGCCGCTTGGCTCTTGTTCCAATTGGTGTCCGAAAGGGTCCTGCAGATGAGTTCGGTCTCCAGTTTTCCGACGGCCCGTCTGATGTCGGTCAAAGGTGGTCGGGGCGGCCGAACCGTGTGCCGGATCCGCCCACTGAGATCCTCGAGCTTGAGAACTGGCTGACCCATCGCCGACGCCCGCTTCAACTCTTCTTCTAATTCCCGCACATTGCCCGGCCAGGAATATTTCATCAGGGCTTCCATGGCCTCCCCCTCCACCTTGGGCGGGGACTCAGCATTCTCCGCAACATGGCGCTTCAGGAGATATTGCACCAAAAGGGGTATGTCTTCCACTCTCTCCCGGAGGGGAGGGACAAAGATGCTCAAGGTACTCAGGCGCCGGTAGAGGTCCGGTCGGAAGCGCCCCCTCCGCACCTCGACATCGAGGTTGAGGTCGGTGGCGGCGACGAGCCGGAAGGGTCGCAAGGAGCGACCCGGTAGTGTCTTGCCGGCAGTTGGGAATCCATTCACGAGGTGGAAAATTTTCCTTTGGGCCGAGAGAGTCAGCCGTTCGATCCCCATCAGAAAGAGAGTCCCCTCCGCGGCGCTCCCTATCAATCCTTGCCTCTCTGCTCGCTGGGAACCGAAAAGCTCGGTCTCCTGCAACGGCTCGGGGAGGAGGGAAAGATCTTCGGTGATGAAAGGGCGGTCGCGCCAGGGACCCAGCCTATGGAGCGCGCTGGCAATCAGGTAGCGGCCGTTCCCCGGCTCGGAACCTATCAGAAGAGGCTCCCGGCTGTTGGCGTAAGTGGGCAACGCCTCACGCACCGACAGGAAAGCGGAGGAGCAACCCACCAGAGAGCGGTCACCTCGCTCCTCACGCCACCGGCCCTCTCGGACGGCCTCAAGTGCGGCGGGCTCCGAAACCCTGTGACAAAAAGAAAGGAGGTCGACTGACATCCCCAGGAAATTCTCCAGGCGTCTCCGTTCCTCCCGGGAGAGGCGGGGAACATCACGGAACCGCCTCTGGAAGGTGCGCTGATCCAATCCCAATGCAGCAGCTACCTGCTTATGCCCGAGCTCCGGATTGTCTTTATCGAGGAACCCCCAGCTCATCAGACGGGCCTGCACCTTCTCATCACAAAGAACCGGTTTGGAGATCACCCTCAGACCTGCGGGGCAGAGCCGGGGGGGATCCGATGTCTCTGCACGCAGGGTGCGGTGGAAATCCTGGCACGGTGCAGGCTCCGTATCGCTCCCAGCGGTGAGGGAGCAGCGGCAGGCACCACCCTCCCTTTCGAGGTCCGCGATCTGCACCCCCACTCCGAAAGCCGAGCAGGAAAAATCATCCAGTCTGCCGGTCGGCCACTCAAACTCCGTAAAGCAATCGTCGCCTCTCATGCCCTTCCCTGAAACGTACGACCAAAGAAACTTCCCCGCTTCGTCGGGTGGTGGAAGTCACAGCCTGCATGATCCCGCCATGACCGCTATTTCAGCGACACGATCACTATACATATTAGCATGTGAACGGGTAATTACCAGAGAAAAAAGTGCGATCGATACCCGCTCGAGAAGGCCTTTTTTCCTCCCGGGCGAACCGGAACAATCAGCGGCTCCGCAGGTTCTTCCCCCTCGAGCACTCCCGGCAGGGTCATGTCCTGCGGCTCAGGTACTCCACCACCCGTGGGGCGATCCGACCGGCCGCTTGAACACAGTCATTTACCCCGATCCCTCGGTAGGCATTTCCCACCAGGAAGATACCCGGCAACGTATCAACCCTTTCCTCTATTTTCCGCAGCCTTGCTTCGTGCCCCGGTACGTACTGGGGGATACCCTTGTCCCAGCGGGTCAACCGGGAAAAGACCGGTGGGGAAACCTGTGATATTAAAGCCTGCAATTCACTCCTTACCAGACCGAACAGTTCCTCCTCCAATCCCAGGGGGGTAAGTGGGTCGCGGGCCCCGCCCACCATGTTCGTCAGGAGAACCTTCCCCTTCGAGGCCCGGTTTCGAAAGATGCTGGAAGACCAGAGAGAACCGAGGATGCGCCGCTGCTCGCGGTGGGGGATCAGAAAACCGAAACCCTGCAGGGGGTGCGCGACCTCTTCACGAGGGTAACCGAAGTGCACCACAGCAATTGCCGAGTAGGGGATTCTCTCGAGGAGGGCCGCGGTTTCGGGGGCGAGGCCGGAGAGAATTTCCGCGGTGGTGTAGGCTGGGGTGGCCAGGACCACGGCCTCGGCTTGGATCTTCTGGTTCCCCTCCGGGGAAAGCTCGTAGACCACCTCCCTGCCCCGGCCGACACCGGCCAGGGCGGAGACCGGGGTGGAAGTCCTCCCCCGGTCACCGAGACGTGCGGCGAGTGCATCCGTCAATTCCCGGAGTCCGGTCTCGAATGAAGTCAGTGTGCCGCCGGGCCCGGCACTGGCGGGTTTCGCCCCGCCGGCGGCCTTGGCCTCTCGCCTCTTTGCCAGCAGGCCTCTGATCAGGCCTCCGTAATTTTCCTCCAGGGCCGCTACCCGAGGGAAGCAAGAGGCCATGCTCATCCTCTCCGGGTCGCCGGCGTAAATCCCTGAAACCATGGGGTCGATCAGCTTTTGCAGTGCCTCCTCGCCCAGCCGGCGGCGGACAAAACTGGCTACGGTCTCATCTCTGCCTTCGCCGCCCGGCGGCTTCTTAGACACCCAGTACTCCCCGATGATGCGGAGTCGCCCGCGAAGGGAGAGGAGGTTCGACCGCAGGAAGGAAAGTGGATCTTCCGGAAGCTGTCGGAGCTTCCCATCGGAGAAAAGGAAACGGTTTCGAGCCGCATCGCTGCTTTTGATGAGCCGCTCTTTCAGCCCGAGCCGCTCCACCAGCTGCAGAGTCTGAGGCACATTGTCGAGGAACCCGTTCGGCCCGGTTTCACAGCGAAAGCCGCCTGCTTCCACGGTGCCTATTTTGCCGCCGTACCGCTCCGCTGCTTCCCAGAGTGAGAGATCGACCGGCACGCCCGCAGCGGCCGCCTCCTCCAGGATCAAAAAAGCGGTGGTCAGGCCGGAGAGGCCCCCACCGATCACAGCCACCCGTCTCATGATGCATCTCCTTTCATCTCACGCGTCAGCGCCGCCAGCAGCGCAATAAAGTCCGGCGAGTCGTTAAATGCCGGAGTCCGCTGAAAATGCTCAATT